>NZ_DJDM01000044.1:0-74895 GCF_002431085.1 Empedobacter sp. UBA5924 | reverse complement strand
ACAAGGGGAAGATTACAGTATCTGTTTATAAAATCTAAGATGTAAAAATCTTTATAGATATTATTAATAGGACTACTTCCTTCATAACATAAATAATTATGTTTAGGTTTTAAAAAGCGAATTGATTCTTTTTCGAAGTTATTCTTGATTGTAAAGTGTATCATATTATTTTCGACTTTATCAACCTTTATTTTAATTTCATCCTTATTACAACTCAACAAACCAAATCCTAAAAGTAAAAAGTAAACAATAGATTTCATTGATAATTATTTTCTTAAAGATAACAAAAAAGCGAATCAATTGATTCGCTTTACTTTATTTTAAAACCTTTACTTCTTTTTATCTTAATATTTTATTCTAAGGTTACTTTTCGAATAGGTTTGATGAAAAATGCAATTAAAATTACGGTTAAAATTGTCATTGTTCCACCAAAAATAATTCCTGGAACTAACCCTAAAAATGTTGCAGCAATTCCACTTTCTAAAGCTCCTAATTCGTTAGAAGAACTCACAAATATTGAATTGACAGATGAAACACGACCTTTCAAATTTTCGGGCGTTTTAATTTGTAAAATACTTTGACGAATTACCATCGAAATTGCATCAAAAGCACCTCCAAACATCAAAATCACAAAACATAAATACAGATTTTGACTAAATCCGAAAGATATAATGCAAATACCAAACATTGCGACTGCTCCCAATAATTTTGGTCCAACATTTCCTTTTAATAAACTTGGAATCATCGACAAGAAAAACATCATTATAATCGATCCAATTCCATGTGCTGAACGTAATAATCCAAAAGCTTCAGAACCTTGATTCAATACTTTTTCAACGAAAGCTGGTAACAACGATTCTGCTCCACCAAAGAAAACCGCAAACATATCCAAACTCAAAACAGCTAATATAATTGGCGTTCCCCAAATAAATCTCAAACCTTCTTTGATACGTATCATTGGCGATTCTGTCGATTCTGATTCTGATATTTCTGCTGGTTTTTTAGAAATTAATAATATCATCACCATCGAAATACACATAATTGTAAAAGCGGTTATCAAAGCGGCTTCAATACCAAATTTTGCTAAAATAACTCCTCCTGCCAAAGGTCCTAAAACTGATCCAATCATAAATGCAGACGAAGAAACTGGAATTGCTTTTGTGTAGTTTTCTTTACGGACAACTAAGGCTAAAAGTGCAAATAAAGCTGGTCCGCTAAAGGATCTTGTCAATCCTAAAATGAAAAATGCAAAATAACAGATTCCCAAATAAACAGGAATTCCGATTGCTTGGCGAACTGACGGAAAGTTAACAATCATCAAGACAAAAGAAGCGGTCATAAAACAACCAATACTTCGTACCAAGATCATCCGTTTATCCAATTTATCGACCAATTGTCCCGCATAAAAAGCAGTTAAAAGAATTGGTAAAAACTCGGCTAAACCAATTAATCCAAGAAAAATTTCTTTCTGAGTGACTTTAAAAATTTCGTACGCAACAGACGTACTCTGAATGAATAAAGCAAAGATTAAGGAAAACCTTAAAAATATGAATGGAATAAATTCTTTATTTTTCCAAACGGATGGAACTTTCTCCTCTGATGTCATTTTGTAATTTGAATTTTAAGTTTTTAAATGTACATTGATTTTATTCAAAATTACCTTGATTTTGGATAATAAATTTTGTATAAAATCAAAAAAAATCTTCGTGTATTTCTACCCGAAGATTTTTGAAAGTTTATGATGTATTTTATTGTTTAATTTAAGCGAATTCTAATTGTTTTTTCTCCTCTAATTGAAGACGATATTCGTAAATATCCTCAATTGTCAAAACAGTCATTTCATGTTTTTCGGCAAAATCTATAATTTGCGGAACTTTCGCCATTGTACCATCAACATTTGTCAATTCGCACAAAACTGCTTCATTTCCTAAACCTGCTAATTTCACAATATCAATACTTCCTTCTGTATGTCCTCGACGTTCCATAACGCCTTTTGGACGAGCAATTAAAGGAAAAACATGTCCAGGTCGATTAAGGTCAGTCGGTTTTGCAATTGGATTAATTGCTGTTTTTATCGTTTGTATACGATCGGCTGCAGAAACACCAGTTGTTACACCTTCTTTTGCTTCAATAGTTACTGTAAATGCAGTATGAAAACGTGAGTTATTGTTTTCGACCATAGGATTTAGCTCCAATTCATCTGCTTTTTCTTGTGTAAGACACAGACAAACAATACCGCTACATTCACGAATCAATAAAGCCATATCAGGCGCAGTAATTGTGGAAGCAGGAAAAATGATATCACCCTCGTTTTCACGATTTTCATCATCAATTAATAAAATTCCTTTTCCGTTTTGTAGATCTTTTATTGCATTTGCAATTCTTTCATTGGCTGTTGAGCCAAATTGTGTGATTGTTTTCATTTGATTTTTGTTTTATCATGAAACATCACTTCAGGGCGAAACACATTGTTAAGTAATAAGCTCAAAGTTGTGCGTCATGAGTTTTTCACTCAGAACTTAACACTTATCACTCATGACTTTCAGTTGTGTTCAATTTTCTTCTCTCATCCAGACTATACTGTCGGTTTTGGAGTTTCACCAAATCAGTCCAATAACAGTTGTTAAAGGAGTCGCGGACTATAACCGCCGGTAAGGAATTTCGCCTTGCCCCGAAGAAAATTTCGTTTGTTAATACTAATTTTTTATTTGAAAAATTACCATAAACTTTCGCGAACAAAGTTACAAAACCAAAATGAGTTATTTATAATGAATAAAGATTATTTTGTTTACTATCAATAAAAACCATATCTTCATTAAAACACTAATAAAATGAAAAACAAAGCATTAAGAATAATTCTGAAAATTGGTTATTACGCTTTATGCGGATATTTAGTTGGATTATTAATTTCTTAGATCTCACCAACTGGAACAAGCCAAAACGCACCATTTACATGTATAGCTGGATCAATGACTTTTTTATTTTTTAAAGATTATATCATTCCATATTACAGAAGTCAAATTCAACAAAAATAGATTTTACAAATATTTCTCTACAATCGGTTTGATTTGATTTGCGATAAATTGATATCCTTTTTCATTTGGATGAATACCATCTTTTGAAAGAAATTCTTCTTTAGTTGAATTAAAACGTGAGAAAATATCAATAAATTCTATTTGATTTTGAAGTGCTAATTCTTTTAGCTTTTGATTGTATAATTCAATTTTTTGAGTCGTACGAAATTTACGTTTAGGAACTTTTATTCCATCAACCGTTTTAGAGATTGGTAAAATACTTATCACATAAATGTTAACTGTAAATTCTTTTGCTTGAGAAATTACTTCAAAAAGATTTGATTCAAAATTAACAAGAGAAACCAATTCTAAATCATTTCTTTCAGCTAAATCATTTGCGCCATAAAAAAAGAAAATTAGATTTTCGTCAGGAGAAAAGCGCGCTTTTGTCTCAACTTCAAATCGTTTCATTAAACCTTCTGTTGTCTCTCCTCCTATTCCGAGATTAAAACAATTGACTTCGTTTGCATTGTTATTATAAAACTCAGCATGGCAATAACGTTTCAAAATTTCTACATAACCTCCCAAAACCCCGTCATATTCGCCGTAGGTAATACTATCTCCAAAAAATAAGCAATTTGTCATCATCATCTAAAACAACACTTTATCCTCTTTTCTCAATTCTTCTAAATAAGCAGCTTTTTCGTCACGATAAAATAAATTCATTGTTTCGAATGGAATTAATTTCAAATCTTTGTTGACGATATGTACGCAAGACTTTTTAACAGCACGAACATCAAAATCATGTGCATCCATAAAATTCAAAATGATTATTCGGAACAAATTATCGTAATCTAAATCCAATTCGGGCGCGCAAACTTCTGGTAAACAACAAAGCAACTGATTCATTTTTGGTTGTACTTTATCCACAGAAATTCCTGTGCTAAAAATATCCAACAACTGTACTTTCAATTCTTCATCTTGTTCGTAAACAATTGTATTTTTTGATTCGTTATTCAATAAATCGGCAGGATTTATATAGCGTGTTAACGGAATTACCTCGTCATTTAATTTTAACATATATCCCATTGCCAAAGCATCAGGATTACACGAAACCGGAATAATATCATCTCCATTGAAAAGAGGATATTGATTCAGAATCTCTTGACGAACTTCCGTTAAGGTAATTTTTTCATGAATAGAGTCTTCTCTGTTTCGGCCTGCAATTTCTACAGGTTGAAAAGTAACTCCACGTACACATTTTTGTTTTAAAGCAAAATCGATGATTTTTCCAATTTCATCCGTATTTTTATCTTTTTGAAGAACAACAACCAAAGTTGTAGAAAGATTTAATTCATTCAATTTTTCTAAAGCTTTCATTCGAACATCTGTCAAATCTTTTCCTCGAAAATCTTCTAAAACTTCTTTTTTAAATGAATCAAATTGTAAATAAACTTCAAATTCTGGTGCATAAGTTGCTAATTTTTCTGCAAAACCTGGATCATTCGCAATTCTAATTCCGTTTGTATTCAACATCAAATGTTTAATTGGTTTTGATTTTGCAATTTCCATAATCTCAAAAAATTGTGGATGAATTGTTGGCTCTCCGCCACTAATTTGAACCACATCGGGTTCGCCTTCATTTTTAACAATGGTATCAAACATCGCTTCTATTTGCTCTAAACTACGATGAGAACCGTAATGTGGCGATGACATGGCGTAACAAGTAGGGCACGTTAAATTGCATCGATCCGTCACCTCAACAATTGATAAACACGAATGTTGCTCGTGATCGACACACAAACCACAATCGTACGGACAACCATATTCTACATCTGTCTCAAAATGCAAAGGCATTTCTGATGCTTTATTGTAATTTCTTATGTTTTTATAATAATCGACATCCGTTGCTATTTTTGTTTTGAAGAAACCATGATCTGGACAACGTTTTGTCATAAAAACATTCTCGTCCTCGATAATAATTTTTGCACCAACACGTTTTAAACATTCTGGACAAAGTGAAATTGTATAATCGTAATACGTGTAATTTCTAACCGGCATAATATAAGTTTTAAGTAGATTTAAGTTTTAATGAAAGGTACGATGTTTACATAGATCCACAAACCATTCCTGAAATAATAAGTGTAACCAATGCACACATTCCAAAAATCATTAAATAGTATTTTGAAGATTTACTTTTTCCAGAAATAGAATTTATGATTAGCGAAATTACTGTTCCAACAGCGCCTCCAATAAGTGCAATTACTGCTAAAATTGCTATAATAACATAAATAAAATCGTTTCCAAATCCTCCTTCTGCAAATATTACTGAATATATCATATTAGTTTCCAATTAAAATTAAGCCACAAATTGAACCCGAAGCAAGTAAAATCCCTATTCCCCAAACCATTAGTTTTAGAGACATTTCTACACTTTCTATCTCATTTTTATTCTTTGTAAATAAGTACAAAATAAAACCTGCTACAGAAAGTACAGAACCAATAAGAAGTAAAATAAAAACAATTGTAAATAAAGATTCCATTAGTTAGATTTAAGTTGTGATAACTTAAAGATATAATAAAAAATAACACCAACACAAGTAATTTGAATAGAACTTAATCCTAAAAAAATGGGATGTATTGGTTTGATAAAATCTAAACAGAAACGAAACACAAAATAAGCCAGCATAAAGATTTGAAACAAATATCCAGAAGGATAAATATATTTTTTCTGAACGATTTTTAAAACTATCCAAAGCAAAATAAGGTAAACAATTTCGTACAAAGCAACTGGATGACGTAACAATCCATCGCCTAAATCCATTCCGAAAATAGATGTTGTTTCTATTCCATATGTTTGTTCATAAACGCCTGTTAAAAAGCAACCAATTCGTCCAATTATCATCGCTAAAATCAAAGGAAAAGTAATCAAATCGCCTGTACTTTCTTTGTATCTAATTATCTTTTTTGTGAGTTCTACACCAATTAAACCAAAGGTTAAACCACCTATGATTGTGTTACTTGTCCAGAAAAAGAGAAAAGGATTTTCTGCATCCAAAAGAGCTTGCGGATTTTCTAATGTTCCAATTATTTTAGAGCCCAAAAGCGCTCCAATTAATGCGCCTATAATTATACTAAACGATTGTGTTGTCGATAAACTTGATTTGTTTCGTTTTCGTAGAAATGCATAATAACGCATCGCAATAAAAATTCCGACCGATTCGAGAATAGGATGAACTAAGACTGAGTGTCCAAAAATTTCAATGGATACAGGAAAATCTATTATCACAAATTAATTAGGTTTTGAGTAAAAGTAATTGATTTTATAGAAATAAAAAAAGCGATGTTAAACATCGCTTTTCGTTTATATTTTGAAAATTTTCTTATCTAAATTTTGAAAAATCTCTTGGACGTTTTTCTAAGAATGCATTACGACCTTCTACAGCCTCTTCTGTACCATATGCAAAACGTGTGGTTTCTCCTGCAAAAATTTGTTGTCCAACTAAACCATCATCTACCAAATTGAATGCATATTTCAACATTTTAATTGCTGTTGGCGATTTTGTTAAAATCTCTTGTGCCCAATCAAAAGCAACTTGTTCTAACTCGTCATGCGGAACAACTAAATTTACCATTCCCATATCGTAAGCCTCTTGTGCAGAGTAATTCAATCCTAAGAAAAAGATTTCACGGGCACGTTTTTGACCAACTTGTTTTGCCAAATAAGCCGAACCGTAACCACCATCAAATGAAGCTACATCTGCATCAGTTTGTTTGAAAATCGCATGTTCTTTAGAAGCCAATGTCATGTCACAAACCACGTGCAAAGAATGTCCTCCTCCTACTGCCCAACCATTTACAACGGCTACAACAACTTTTGTCGAAAAACGAATTAAACGCTGAACTTCTAAAATATTCAAACGTCCAACACCATCTTGTCCTTCATAACCTTTTGCACCACGAACGCGTTGATCACCTCCAGAACAAAAAGCCCAACCACCATCTTTTGCAGATGGTCCTTCTCCTGTCAATAAAATTACACCAACTTCACGATCTTCTTCTGCTAATTGAAAAGCATCTAATAATTCGAAAACAGTTTTTGGGCGAAATGCATTACGAACTTCAGGACGATTAAATGCTATACGCATTACTCCATCACATTTCTTGAACGTGATATCTTCGTACTCCTTTACCGTTTGCCAATTGATTGTTGCCATTATATATTTTGTTTTTTGATTAAAAATTTCTCAAAAATAAGATTTATTCATTTTTAAAAAGAATTTTCAGTTATTAATCTCAAGTTTTTCTACGCAATTCTAGCATACGCTGATCTATAATCTCTTGATACTCTTCTTTAATTACCTTATTTTTTGCGCTAAGAGGTTTTATTCATCATAGTGGTATAAAAAAAGACAATCCGAAAAATACGAATTGCCTTTTAATTTGAAAAATATTTAAAAGAATTGTTATTTAAAATCTGCGTCAGAAACGTTTTTATTAATTTCTACTGATTCAATTACTATTTTAGCTGTTTGAGGTCCAGCTTCTGTTAAAATTTCTGTTGGCATTAAAATACCTTCAAAAGTTTTATATCCTTTGTTTATCGTCGTCGCAATCATTTCTCCTTGTGGAGATTTCATTTTTTGTTCAGACTTCATTAACAAGCCAGTTTTTACATCATAATAATCTGTACGAGAAATATCTGCAGCAACAACTTTGTAATATTCAACTCCGTTTTCAGAAACGATTCCTTCTACTTTAGCCGATTTATAACCTTCTGACAATGGTACAAACAAAGAATTTGTTTTCTTTAAAGGATCTGTCATTTCAGCTGGTAAATCAAATTTTTGTCCTTGAAAAACAAACCCTTTCTCACCATCAAAAATTTGTTTAATAATAAGTCCACCTATATTATAACTTACAAAAGTTTTATTAGGCGCAGCAGATTTAGATATATATTCTCCATTTCTACCCATCATGTCAATTTTTCCTTTTTGAGCAATCGATTTTACAGCTTTCACTTTGTCCGTACCACCAATAGCTTTGAAAAAATTATCTGTAATTTGAGCAACTGAAACAGTTGTAGTTTTTGCACCAGAAGTTGGTTTATCTATTTTATTTCCGAAAGAATCGTAGTAATTAACTGAGTAACCTAATTTTTCTAAAGCTGGTGCAATTTGCTCTAATTTACCTGTTACATTGATTTTTGCTTGATCTGGACGGAAATATTTTTTCGAAACACGTAAAACATCATCAATTGTTACAGCATTTATATTTTTGATATAATCTGCATAAAAACTATCTGATAATTGATTTGTCTTTTTCGTTAAAGCCTGGTTAGCAACCGTAGAAGGACTTTCTAAAGTCAAGATAAAGTTTCCTAAGAATTTTGCTTTTACATCATTCAACGTTTGTTGATCAATTTTGTTTAACGTCATTCCTTTAATTTCTTTCATCGTCTCAACGATAGCAGAATCCGTCACTTCGTTACGAACAGTTGCATTAGTATTGAAACGTCCAATGTAACGAGAATCAGAAACTCCACCACGTGCACCATATGTCCAACCATGCGCTTCACGAAGATTCATATTCAATTTCGAATTAAAATCGCCTCCCAAAATAGACGACGCAATTAACGCTGCATAATAATCTGGATCTTTCTTTGTCAACTGAACTGGATACGAAACTGAGACCACAGATTGCACTGCGTTAGGCATATTAATCGCATTTAATTCCGTTTTTGTAACTTCTTCTACTTTTGGAAATGCTGGAATATTTAATTTTCCTGTTTGCCAAGAATCAAAGTTTTTCTCCGCCAATGCTTTTACATCTTTTGTCGAAATATCTCCAACAACAATCAAATAAGCATTGTTTGGTTTGTAGTAGGTATTGTAGTAATCCTTCACATCTTGCAATGTAATTTTCTCAATTTGGGCTGGTGTATCAAATTCTGAGAAAGGATTATTTTTTCCATAAACTAATATATTCGAAACGCGAGATGCTGCTGCTTCTACAGATTTTTCATTCGACTTTAAACCTTCGATGTAACGTTTTTTAACATCAGCAAATTCACTTTCAGTAAAGTTTGGATTCATAGCTCCATCAGCCATATAACCAAAAATCTCGTTAAAATACTTAGTTAAAGAACTTGCAGAAGCTCCTTCTTCCCAAAAATTAACGCGAGCTCCTAAAAACTCAATACGTTTATTGAAATCATCTTTCGATTTTGTTTTTGTTCCTGTTCCCAACATTTCGCCCAACAAAGACTCTGCTCCTTTTTTTGCACCTAATGCATATGGAGGATTATCGATTGTTAATGTAGCAGAAACTCGTGGTAATTTATGATTTTCAACAACGATAACTGTTAAACCATTTTTTAATTTGAATTCGTTCGATTTTCCTAAATTAACCGTCGGTGCTGGACCTGGTTTTGGCATTGGAATCGCCACTTGCGCATTTAAGCTAACTGCCATAAAAGCGATTGCAAGAGATAATATTTTTGTTTTCATAATTCGGTTGTTTTTTATTTTGCAGCTTTTTTAGATTCTGGTAAATAATGAATAATTACACGTTGGTTTTTGTTTAGATACTTTTTAGCAACATTGCGAATATCTTCTCTTGTTACAGATTGATAAACTTTCAATTCTTCGTTGATTTTATTTGTATCTCCGCCCAACATATAAGCATCCGCTAAAGCATGTGCAATGTTTTGAACACCCGATTTTGAAGCCACAAAACTATTTTCAATTCCATTTAAGATTTTTTGGTAATCTTCTTCAGAAATCAAATTTGTTTGAACTTTTTCTATATCTTGTTGTAAATCTCCTTCTAATTTATCCAAAGAAACTTCTCCTTGAGGTAAAATTCCGATTGAATAAATTCCGTAATCTTCCATTTGACGATTGAAAGCAAATATTTGTAATGCTTCTTTTTTCTCGTCAACATATTTTTTATATAAAACTGATGATTTTCCACCTGTTAAATAGCTTGATAACATTTCTAATGCATAAGCATCTTTTGATTTGTTATCTGGCGTACGATAATTAATCGCCAATAAAGGAATCTGAATATTTGCATCATATTCTGTTGCACGAATTTCTGATGTAATTGGATCTTCCTTCTCAACAGTTTTCACAACATCTTTTCCTCTTGGAATTACACCAAAATATTTCTCAATTAATTTCTTTGCTTCGTCTTTATTAAAATCACCCGCAACAACTAATACAGCATTATTTGGCACATAAAAAGTTTGACTAAAGTGTTTGAAATCGTCTAATTTTGCATTACTCAAATCCTCAAAAGAACCAATTACACTCCAACGGTAAGGATGTTTTTTGAAAACATGAGGATTAACCGCTTCTCCGTACGAAAATTTACCATAAGGTTGATTGTCTAAACGAGAACGTTTTTCTTCTTTTACAACTTCTTTTTGTGTATCGACGCCAATTTGATTGATGATTGGTTGACGCAAACGATCAGATTCCATCCATAATCCTAATTCTAAATTATTTGATGGAAAAGTTTCGTAATAATATGTTCTGTCCGTTGTTGTATTCGCATTGTTAGAACCTCCATGAGAAGAAACAATTTTGAACCATTCACCTCTCTTAATATTCTCTGTTCCTTCAAATAATAAATGCTCAAAAAAGTGTGCAAAACCTGTTTTACCAACTTGCTCATCTTTCGAACCTACGTGATACATAACACCTGTTGTAATAACTGGAGCAGAATTATCTTGATGAAGGATAACATGCAATCCGTTTGCTAGAGTATACTCATCAAATTTTATTTGCTGACCAAATAATGCTGATCCTGCAAATAAGATAGACATAAAAATTTTCTTCATTTAGTATTTTTTAAGTTTTTATCTATTATGCTTATGTAACATTAGTAGCAGTTTTTTTGAAAATGTTACACCAAATTTGCATAATAATTAAAAAAAGTAAAATAATACACGTCTATTGATTTAGTAGGCATTTGTATTAATTTACAACAATATTTCATAATATACCTATAGTAATTGTTATTGTATTTGCTATAGATTTGTAAAAATCGAGAGAAAAAAATGGATTTTATAGAGTTTTTTGGTTTTGTAGGTGCCTTCTTCATCGGACTAATTATGGGAGTTCTTGGTGGTGGTGGATCTATTTTAGCCGTTCCTATTTTAGCGTATATTTTTCATTTCGACGAAAAAATTGCTACTGCTTATTCATTATGCATCGTTGGATCGACAGGATTGATTGGAGGAATAAAGCAAGCTTCGCAAAAAATGGTTGATTGGAAAGTCGTTTTTCAATTTGGATTACCAGCTGTTGTTGGAATTACATTGGTTCGTGCATTTTTAATTCCTGCCCTGCCAAGTAATTTATTTTCTATAGGCGATTTTATCGTCACACGTCGAATGGCAATGTTTGGTTTATTCGCTATTCTGATGGTTTTCGCAGCTATTTCTATGTTAAAAGGGAAGAAAGAAGAACAAATTAATCAGAAAAATGATAAGCTAAATCCTCTTTTATTAATTCAAGGATTTTTAATCGGAGGATTAACAGGAATGGTTGGTGCTGGCGGTGGTTTTTTGATTGTTCCGGCATTAATGATGGTTGCAAAATTAGATATGAAAAGAGCTTCGGCAACTTCGTTGGTAATTATTGCCATCAATTCACTTATCGGATTTTTTATTGGTGATGCTTTACATATCAAAATTGATTGGAGTTTTTTGAGTGTTTTCATTGGAATTTCTATGGTTGGAATTCTTGTCGGAACCTACATCAACAAATTTTTACCAGTACAATTTCTAAAACGAACATTTGCAATCTTCATTATTTTAATGGCAATTTTTATGTTCATCGAAGAATTTATAATTCAATAATTTAAAGTATGGAACTGAACGAAAATTTTTGGAACGATAAATACATCACAAATCAAACTGGTTGGGATTTAAAAGCTCCTTCTACTCCACTAAAAGAGTATATCGATCAATTGGAAGATAAAAATATCAGAATTCTGATTCCAGGTTGTGGAAATGCTTACGAAGCAGAATATCTTTTGGAACAAGGTTTTACGAATATTACATTGATTGATATTTCGGAAATTGTAGTCGAAAAAATCAAAGAAAAATTTAAACATAATCCCAATATCAAAGTTCTTCATCAAGATTTTTTTGAGTTAGATGGTGAATTTGATTTGATTTTAGAACAAACTTTTTTCTGTGCATTAGATCCAAAATTACGTCAAAGCTATAGTATCAAAATGAATGAACTGCTAACCGAAAACGGAAAATTAGTTGGTGTATTATTCAACAGAGAATTCGGAAATGAAACGCCTCCTTTTGGAGGTGATAAAACTGAATATCAGACGTATTTCAATGATTATTTTGATTTCAAAGTCATGGAAAATTGTTACAATTCTATTCCGCCAAGAGCTAAAACCGAATTATTTATTAATCTAAAAAAGATTGCCAAATAACCTATGATTTCATTCATAAATTTTAAGTTAACTATCAATCTTATTTGAGTTTAAATAGAAGAAAAGTATCAGAATTCATCCATCAGAGGAAAATTCTAAATTTAAATATTTGTATTTTTACACACTAAATCATTCTTATGAAAATTGAACAAATTTACACCGGATGTCTTGCGCAAGGTGCTTATTATATAGAAAGCAATGGTGAAGTTGCAATTATTGATCCGTTGAGAGAAACACAATCTTACATCGATCAAGCGACAAAAGACAATGCAAAAATCAAATACATTTTCGAAACGCATTTTCATGCAGATTTCGTTTCAGGACATGTAGATTTGGCGCAAAAAACTGGTGCTACAATTATTTATGGTCCAACTGCGGAACCAAATTTTGATACACATATCGCAACTGATGGCGAAGTTTTTTCTTTAGGAAATATAACTATTACAGCTTTACACACACCAGGTCATACCATGGAGAGTACAACGTATTTATTGAAAGATGAAAACGGTAAAGATTATGCAATTTTTACAGGAGATACTTTATTTATTGGTGATGTTGGTCGTCCAGATTTAGCTCAAAAATTAAATACAGACTTAACGCAAGAAAAATTAGCTGGTTATTTATTTGATTCTTTACGAAACAAAATTATGCCTTTAGCTAATGATATTATCGTATATCCTGCACACGGAGCGGGTTCTGCTTGTGGAAAAAACATGAGTAAAGAAACTTTTGATTCGCTAGGACATCAAAAAGAAGTGAATTATGCTTTGAATCCTTCTATGACAAAAGAGGAATTTATTACTGAATTAACTTCAGGATTAATGCCTCCTCCATTCTATTTTCCAGAAAATGTAATGATGAACAAATTGGGTGTTGAATCTTTGGATGTAGTGAAAGAACGTGCGAATAAAGCTTTATTTCCAGACGAATTTATGCAAGTTGCGGAAGATACAAATGCGTTAATTTTAGATGTTCGCGATCCTCAAACTTTTGCAGCTGGATTTATTCCAAACTCCATCAATATTGGAATTAGAGGAAATTTTGCACCTTGGGTTGGTACATTAATCACAGATATCAAACAACCAATTTTGTTAATTGCAGAAATTGGTGAAGAAGAGGAAGCGGTAACACGTTTGGCTCGTGTCGGATATGACAATGTAATCGGATTTTTGAACAATGGTTTCCAAGCTTGGGTTGAGGCTGAAAAAGATTTCGATGAAATTGTTTCGGTTTCTCCAGAAGAGTTTGTAGAGTTAGTTGATGAAACTGAATTAAAAGTTTTGGACGTTCGTAAGCCAGGTGAATATGAAACTTCTCACGTAGAAGGTGCAATTACAGCTCCTTTAGATTTCATCAATGAATCTATGAAATTAATCGATCCTGAAGAAACCTATTTAGTACATTGTGCAGGAGGATATCGTTCAATGATTTTCTCTTCAATTTTACGCGCTCGTGGTTACGAAAATTTGATTGACGTTGCTGGAGGTTTTGGTAAAATAAAAGAAGTTGAAGGTGTTAAAATTGTAGAAGGAACTTCGCCTTGTCAATCAGGAAATAATTCTTGTTCAACGAAATAAACAATTTATTTTAAATAATAACGTTATAGCCTTGGGATAATCAAGGCTTTTTTTATATTCGTCATCTAAATTCATCCAATGAAAAAATTGTTATTCATCGCCTCTCTTTTTACATGTATTACCGCTTTTGCTCAACAGAAAATACATGGAGCTGAATCGTTTGCGTTAACTATTCCAAAAGATTTTCAACGTACAGTTGGGTTAAATGATTATGCAACTATTCAATTTGAAAGTCTTGCTCCAAAGCCGAATTCGTATGGATTTGTGATTTTTGAACACAAAGATGAATTAAAATTGGCAGATTCTAATTTGGATATGATTGATTATACGCTAAATTCTATCGAGCCATATAAAACACAAAAAGGGTTTAATTATATCAAAAAACCTTATGTTGCCTACGAACAGGGATTCAATTATGCTTATACCGAATTTGAAACAAATGATCCCGAATCTGGACATATTTATTTCTTGCAAACTGTAATCGAAACGAAAGAATTTGTCTATCAGATTTTACAATATTGCAGTTTCGAAAATCAAGAAATAATGAAAAGCGATTTTGTCAAAATTGTAAATAGCTTCAAAGTAGAATAATCAACAAAAACCACCCTATTTCGAAAGGTTTTTGTTTTTCTGTTCAATCCAAAGTGACATATATTTTGTACTTTGATGATGATGATGTTGCAAAATTTGACCAATAAAATTTTGATTTCGATGTTGGATTAAATTTGCTTCAATCGATTTAATTTTCTCTAAAAAATCAGCTTCAAATTTATTTTTATTGTAATTCTCGTTCAGAATTTTGATTCCATTTTGTTGAGCAATTTCCCACTCTTTCTCATTATTGTAAAGCAAAATAGCTTTCTCCACAAACGCTTCAAAATCATCTTCTACAAAACCATTCCAATCAAAATTATCTTTCATTGCTTCTGCTCCAATCGTAGTCGTAACCGAAGGAGTTCCAGTTTGCATTGCATCCACAAACTTTCCTTTTACACCAGCGCCAAAATTAATCGGCGCCAACAAAACTTTGTAATTTGACATCGTTTCTTGCGCATTTTCTGCTCTACTTTTGATCAAAAATCGTTCGGAAGGATTATTTAATTGCAAAACTTTTTGCGTTGCATAAGCACCATAAATATGTAATTCAGCTTTCGGAAGTTTCTTTCTCAAAATTGGCCAAATTTCTTTTTTTAAGGTCTGAACACAATTAAAATTAGGTTCATGAATAAAATTTCCGATAAACATAAAATATTCTCTTTCTTCAAAACTTTTCCAAGAATTAATTTTTTCTTCTGTAATTTCATTTTCTAAAAAAGGCAAATAATACAAGATTTTTTCATCAATTTTAAATTGATTTTGTAGAATTTCTATTTCCTTTTTCGAAATCATCAACGATAAATCACAGCGTAAAATAGACGCTATTTCTCGTTTTGCTAAATCAGAAAACAATAAATCTTCTGTAAATTCTATTCCTTTTTTAGCTGCTTCTTGTCGCGCATTTCGTAGAAAATGTAAATCTTCTGTGTCCAAAATTTTCAATGCATTTGGACATTCTTTCGAAACTCGCCAACCATATTGTTCTTCAATCATAAAACGATCAAAAAGAACAATTTCAGGATTTAATTGTTTAATAAAATTATCAAAACTTTCATCATTTAACTGAATTACAACTTCTTTTATTCCTTTCAAAATCAAATCAAAACTATAATCAGATTTTGAAGCAGCGCAGGCAAAAGTTATCTCAAATTCAGCTTTTTGGAAACAATCAATTAACTGAATCATTCGAGTTCCTGCCGCAGAAGAAGTTGGTTCTGGCCAAACTTGACCAATGATTAAAAGTTTTTTCATCCCACAAAATTACACTTTCTGTTTCTTAATTGGAAGATTAAATATTATACACCCAATTTGGCTTATTTTAATGTAAATTTGCAGCTAAAATTATATAAAATGTCTTATCAAACTGTTTTTGAAGAATTTTTCGGGCAAGTAAAATCAAGTATCAAAGAAGGAACTTTTGCAAAACTTACAATGGCCAAAACTATTGGAGATACTGATCTTAAAAATATATTTGTTCGTTTACATCTTTTAGAAAATAATGAGTACAATTTTGCCTTCACATTTCGTTATAAAACCGAAGAAGTTGAGCAATTTCATAGTGTTGAACAGACTTTTTTAATTTTGAGTTCTTACATCAAAAATCCATTTACAAATGCTTTATTATTTACAACTGAAAAAGATTTGATTTTTAAAGTGAACAAAAAAAATGCAGCAAGTTTGACGGAACAAGCACCAACTTTCAAACATGCATCGGATGTGATATTAGAAATGATTGAAAAGAAAATCATTTAATAGACGATTTTTCACATTCAATCTTTAAACAATATAATTTCGTAAATTTGGACTTAATATTTTTCGAAAAATGCTTGGATTAAAACTTTTGACAGACCCACGTTGGGCTGATATTGCGGAAAGAAATTTAGAAGAAATTTTAACAGATCATGCGTGGTGTGAACAAAAAGCGGCGACAAACGCGATTACCATGATTGCGTATAATTCTGAACATGACGAATTTATTCAGGAAATGTCGGATATTGCAATCGAAGAAATGCAACATTTCAAAATGGTTGTAGAAATTATCGAGCGTCGGGGATACAAATTAGGTCGCGAGCGAAAAGATGATTATGTTGGTCAGTTGATGAAATTTTGTAAAAAAGATGGTTCCCGTAATATGGCTTTTGTGGATCGTTTGTTATTTGCTGCGATGATTGAAGCAAGAAGTTGTGAGCGTTTCAGAACATTATCTCAAAATATAAACGACGAAGAATTAGCAAAATTTTACTATGATTTGATGGTTTCGGAAGCGAATCATTACACAACTTTCTTAAATTTTGCTCGAAAACTTTCAACTGATGTTGATGTTGACAAACGTTGGAAAGAATGGTTGGATTTTGAAGGAAATTTGATTCAATCTTACGGAAATAAAGAAGCTATACACGGATAAAAACCCGTTTAAAAATAAGAAAAAAGAGTTCATTCGATTAAATTTGAATGAACTCTTTTTTCTTTCCTATCCTACATCAATTTAAATCTAAAATTCTATACGTAAATTTGACTAAATCTAAAATAGTATGGAATTAGGAATAGGAATGTTTGGCGATCTACATATTGATCCTAAAACTGGTTATACACAAACTCCTCAACAACGTATGAGTGAGATTATAGAAGAAGTGAAATTAATGGACGAAATTGGATTAGATTTCTTTGGAATTGGAGAACATCATCGTCCTGATTACGCAGTTTCTTCTCCAGAAATTATTTTGGCTGCTTTGTCTACAGTTACAAAAAATATTAAGTTGGGAAGTGCCGTTTCTGTCATCAGTTCTACAGATCCCGTAAAGTTGTATCAAGATTTTGCTAGTGTTGACAATTTATCGAATGGTCGTGCTGAAATTATGGCTGGACGCGGTTCATTCATCGAATCTTTCCCTCTTTTCGGTTATGATTTAAACGATTACGATGCTCTTTTTGATGAAAAACTTCGTTTACTTTTAGATTTAAATAAAAACGAAGTAATCAATTGGCGCGGAAATTTTAGAATGCCAATTATTAATCAAAGTGTTTATCCAAAACCTGTGCAAGAAAAACTACCTATTTGGATTGCTGTTGGCGGAACAAAATCATCAATTGTACGTGCTGCAACATTAGGTTTACCTATTATTTTCGCGATTATTGGAGGCAATCCTGCTGATTTTAACTATCTGTTCGAAATTTATAAACAAGTTTATATCGAAAATGGGCATGACGTAAATAAAATGCAAATTGGTGTTCATATGCATTCTTTTTTTGGAGAGGATAGCGAAAAAGTTGCTGAAGGATATTTTCCAATTTATGGCGCACAAATGAATAGAATTGGAGCAAGTAGAGGTTGGCCAAAATATACAAAACAACAATTTGATTATGGACGTTCTACAAATGGACATTTGATTGTTGGAGACGCTTCTTTGGCGGTTGATCGTATTTTGAAATATCAGGAAATGTTTGGTTTAACTCGTTTTTCTGCTCACATGGATGTTGGAGCGCCAAATCATTTGGATATGATGAAATCTATCGAAATTTTTGGAAAAGATATTTTACCAAAAGTGAAAAAGGTAACAAAATAAATTTAACATATACTGACAAAAGACACGATTCGTTTTCGTGTCTTTTTTTATTTTCGTTAAAATTGAATGAATGAAGAAAATATTAGCCTGTTTTATTGTTTTAGCCAACTTCGGTGTGCAAGCACAAGAAAGTAATTTTAGAACTTGGAATACCTTAAATATCAATCAAAAAATCAATAAAGATTTTAATTTTCAGTCGGATATACAATATCGTTCGTACGAAGATTTAGATCAGTTACAACAACTTTTGATTCGTGGAGGAATTGGTTACAACTTAACCGAAAATAACAATACAGTGTTAGCTGGTTACGCCTACATTCAGAACAGAACACCTACTTCTACCGATGATTATGCACATAGTCACGAGCATCGTTTGTATCAACAATTCAATACAAAACATACTTTACAACGTTTTAATTTTGCCCATCGCTTTCGTGTCGAAGAACGCTTTTTAGAAAATGATACACAATTTAGATTTCGTTATCAATTGACTGCAACTATTCCTCTAAATAATGCCAAATTAATCGAAAACACGTGGTATTTGAAAGCGTATGATGAGATTTTTCTACAAGCTGTAAAAGATAAAACATTTGATAGAAATCGACTTGGTTTAAGCTTTGGTTACGTTATTTCGCCAACTTTTAGTTTAGAAGCTGGTTATATGTTACAAAGTCTTAAAGCATCTCATACCGATCATTTGATGATTGGATTGACAGTTAATAATCTGATAAAATAGTCTTATCTTGGTTAGGATAATTTACACTTGATTATATGAAAGTCAAGCTAAATGGAAAAACAAAAGTAAAATGCACTATTTTTATTAATTACTAATATAATTAATCTAATCAATAATTTTAATTACTTCATAAAAAAATAAGACCTCTTTAGTCGAAACTAAAGAGGTCTTATTTAAAAATATTTTTTCTAAGCAAAACTTATCAAATCTTCGTAGGCTTTTTTTGCCCCTTCAAAAACTTGTTGTTGCTCTTCTTCAGTTGTAAATTCTTGATTAATATAACCAATAAAAGTTTTCCAGATTTGACCAAGGTTTTCGCCGTAATGTCCAAAATAATTGAAACTTTTATTCTCTAAAAAAGGATACTTTTTCAGTGTTTTTGCAATTACATTTCCGCCAAGCATAGAACCTTCTATCACATACAAAGCTCCAATTGCTTCGGCTCTATTTCGAAGCTCGAATTGTTTTGGTACATTCAATTCTTCTAAACCTAACTCATTGATATCTTGTTCAATCAAAGACAATTTATTCAATTTTGTCAACGTTAAATTTTTTAAATCTTTGTCATTCAAAAATTGTTTGATAGAATCTTCATAAGATTTTAGAAAAATATGATTAACCTGCAACATTTTATAGTAATTTTTATCTGTAAATGTGCTGTTAAACAATTTATTCGACTCTAATTTATCTTCAATTTCTTTGTGATAAACCGCTGTTTTTTCTTTTAAATAATCAGATAGCATTCGTTAGATTTTTTTTAAATGTTAATATAAAAGTTGTTCCTTCTCCTACTCTACTCTCAAAAGATATACCACCATTCATTCTATCCATCATTCTATGCGCAATCGAAAGTCCAACTCCGTTTCCAGAAATGTTTCCAGTGTTAGACATTCTGCTAAATAGCTTGAACATTTTATTATAATCTTCTTCTTTTATACCAATTCCGTTATCTTTTATTTTGAAGATAACTTCTTTATTATTGATTTCAGATGATATTTCAATCTTTGGATGTTTTGCTTGAGAGGAATATTTTATTGCATTACCAATAATATTCAGAAAAACCTCATAAAACATCGTTTTATCTCCCAAAACATTATGTATTTCTTCTACAACAACTTCAGTATTGTTAATTTTATAATACAACAAAACATCGTGTATAATCTTTTCTATGATTGGCTTTGTTTCGATTGTAGACAATACAATTTCTGATTTTTTAGCTTTACTCAACGCCAAAAGATCCTGCATCATTTGTGTCATTCGATCAATTTCTTCAATAACACTTTTTAATCGATCATTTTTAATTTCATCATCTTTCAAACTTCGTTGAAGCATCTGACAATTCAATTTCATCACCGATAATGGTGTACGTAAATCATGAGAAACTGTATAGGTAAACGAGTCTAATTCGTCATTTATTTCTTTTAATTGTTCATATAAACTATGAATTTTGAAAGACTGTAAATGAAGTGTTTCTATAATTAACTTAATCACTTCTTTCGCAACATATTTCTCCTTATCTAACCAAATAAACGATTTATTCTTAATGTTCTCTTGCCAAATTTTGAAAGAAGTTCGAGGAGAAAAACTGTGTATTTCATCACCATTTATAACATCTACATTTTTAATTTTACTTGGTTCTCCAGCCCAATTTAAGGTTTGAACTTGTTCTTTTTTGAACCAAATAATAAAATGTTCGTAAGTTTGATTTAGAAAACAAAACATTACACCAGCCGAACTTGGACTAAGCCTAAGCTCTTGTCCATAATCTAGATAAAAAGTATTCGAGGTAAATAAACGTGCTGAGTTTCTTTTAAATGCCCATTCTTTTATTCTCAAAATTTCTTCTTTATCTGGCGTTTCGCCTTCTACAAAAACATCGTCAAAATTAACCAATGCAATTCCATCTGCCTTTGTAAGATTAAGAACCTCTTTTAGATTATTGTTCATTGATTGCTGAAGATTTTCTTCTGTTAAAAGATTCTCTTTCAATTTAATCGCTGTTTCGTTAAAATGATTTTGGAACTTTAATCGTTCAGTTGATTTAAAATTCACATAAGTCAACCTTGCTTGACGCGTCAATAATTCGGTTTGCAAACGAACTTGATTTGGAATAAATTTTGGCTTGGAATTCTGACATGCTACAATTCCCCACAATTTTTCGTTAATTACAATAGAAATAGAGAAACTTGCTTCACAATTAGCATTGCGTAAATACTGTAGATGTATTGGAGAAAGTGCTCTAACAGAAGAGTACATCAAGTTTATTTTTTGATAATTCTCATTACCAATTAAAATGATTCTTTTACTGTCTACATCTGCAACCAAACGGCTTTTTTTCTCTAGATACAGTTGACGTGCTTGTTTAGGAATATCAAATTCGGGAAAACGCAAACCCATATAAGAACCTAATCCCTTATCAATTTCTTCCGCTATAACAACGCCACTACCATCTTCCAAAAATTTATACAACATTACTCTCTCGTAATGAATCAAGCTCTTGATAGATGAAATTAACAAATCCCAAGTTAAGCTTATAGACTTAGAGTACAGAATTTGTTCAGAAAAATTATAATAGGCTAATCTATTTTCTAAAATAATTAATTCTTCTAACTCTAAATAAATCAATTCATCAAAATGATAAACTGTTAAATGATAGGTTTTTGAATTAACTTTTGTATTAGTTCGGTAAAATTCACCTTGTTCTAAATTCAAAACCTCATCAAAATCAAGCTCAAAATCATGAAGTTGATTAATATGTTGGCTTAATATCTTTTCAGTAGAAATTTTAAATAATTCATCAATATTTTGAGAAAAAAATTCAATTTGATGCGAATTTTTATGAATTCCTATCAAATATCCAAAAGGTTGAATTTCGTTGAGAAACTGAATTTCTTCGTCTTCACAATTTTTGATGATTTGGTTGATCATATAAATGGTTTAGGAGTGTAATTATGAATCTAAGGTAAATTTATTTTTTAATCTTCTTGTCTTTTAATTTTCAGAATATAGTTTTCTAACTCTAATTCATCGGTATCTACTAATTCGAAATCATTAAAATGAGTTAAACTTTTCTCAAAAAATGCTGTAACTTTTTCTTTTTCTAACGATGGATGAACTTTAATTCCGTTAAATTTTATGTTCTTCATATAGACATAAAAATCATAATCAAAATCGGTTTCTCCTAAATAAGTATTGGCTATTTTTCCTTTCCATTTGATGTCAAAAACACCAAATTCTTCTGTATCTAAAAACGTAATTTCGTGCTGAGCAACCGTGTCATTACCTAACATTGAAATACCAAAAGCAAGATTTTCTGACTCGTCAAGATTTACTGGAAGAGGATCAATTTCGAATGTTTTTTTATTGAGTTGATTAAAATCTAATTGCGCATCATTGTCTATCTTTATCCCTTTGTTGTTCCAATATGTACTCGAGATGATTGCGTGATCATAATTAATCCAAAGTTGCTTTTCGGCATTCTCTTGAGAAATGTCATCTATTTCATCCAAATCATCTTTATATTCTTCTTCTTCGTCATAATTATCTGACTCTAAATGAAGATCCATCCAAAGGTCAAAATTTTCATCAAGGCGAGCACTCCAAACAAAATCTATTACTTTGTGTCCGTTTGTAAATGGGCTATTCGAAAAATATATTTTGTTATTATCCTTACTCATAAATTGGGTTTTGACTTATGTTTTTGAATTTACAACGATTATTCTACTCTACAAAATTTAAAAAAATAATTGGTTCGTTTATTAGATATTGTCATTGATTTTCAAAGAAATAAAAAAAGTGCAATTTCTATAGAAATTGCACTTTTAAATTATAGTTATGATTTATAAATCAAATGAATTACAATGTTTCTTTTAACCATTTGAAAAATTCTGTATGCCAAATCACAGAATTTTGTGGTTTTAATACCCAGTGATTTTCTTCAGGGAAATAAATAAAACGAGATTTGATTCCTTTCAATTGTAAAATTTGATAAGCCTCTTGCCCTTGTCCCATTGGCACACGATAATCATGACCTCCAACATAAATTAACATTGGCGTATTCCATTTATTTACTAATTCTGTACTACTTGGATCAAATTTAGAGTACGTTTTTTGCGCAGCTTTGTTATTTGTTTCCCACCAAGCGCCACCAGCGTCCCAGTTTGTAAAGAAAATTTCTTCTGTAGTTCCGTACATCGATTTCAAATCGAAAACACCATTATGTGCAATAAAAGATTTGAAACGACCTTCGTGAATACCTGCTAAATAATAAACAGAATATCCTCCGTAAGATGCACCAACAGCACCACGACGATCTTTATCTACATAAGATTCCTTCGAGATATCATCAATCGCAGCCAAATAATCTTGCATTACTTGTCCTCCCCAATCTTTAGAAATTTGCTCATTCCACTCTACTCCATGACCTGGCATTCCACGACGGTTTGGCGCAATTACAATATACCCTTGTGCTGCCATTAATTGGAAATTCCAACGAGGAGAATAAAATTGAGTTAAAGCAGATTGTGGTCCACCTTGACAATACAATAAAGTTGGGTATTTTTTATTCGGATCGAAATTTGGCGGATAAATTACCCATGCAAACATTTCTTTTCCGTCTGTTGTTTTAATTTTACGTGCTTTTACATCACTCAACGCAATATTATCGAAGATATCTTTGTTTTCGTTTGTTAATTGAGTTAATGCTCCAGATTTCAAATCAACTACATAAATTTCTGCAGCGTGATTGATATCTGTTTTTGTAACAATTGCTTTATTACCAACAATTTCTTTGATGTCTGCAATGTCAAAATCACCTTTTGTAATTTGTTTGATGAAAGGCATTTTTCTCATTTTGAAGTTTACATCAACCTCAAATAATTGAATTGTTCCTCCTACTGGCGCATTGAAATAAATTTTGTTACCATCATTGCTCCATTTATAACCTTGTACGGTTCCGTCCCAATGTTTTGTAATATTCATTTCGATATCACCACGACGAACGATTAAGTCATTTTTATCTGCCTCGTAACCATCGCGCTCCATGCTCAAAAATGCAAAATCTCCTTGAGAAGAAAAACTTGGTGTATTGTCATAACCCATTTTTCCTTCTGTGATATTTTTCGTCGTTTTCGTTGCTAAATCGTATTGATAAATATCTGTATTTGTGCTTAATGCGTAATCCGTTCCAAATTTCTTCTTAGAAACATACAAAACTTTTGTTCCATCTGGCGTCCAAACAAATTCTGATACAGAATATGGTTCGTCTTTTAAAACATCAATTTTAGTCGAACCTTCTTTATTTTCTGATACAAATAAATGATCGTAATTTCCATCATTCCAAGTATCCCAATGTCTGTAATTTAATTCATTATAAATCTGCACATTCGATTTGTCCATTTCTGGATAATAATCAGAACCAAAAACCTTTTGTAATTTAACTTTATCAGTTTCTGCTTTATATTGTTGAGATTTATTCAACGATTCATCAGCCAAAAGCGTTTTATAATCTTCGATTTCCGAAGCTTTTCCTCCTGCCAACGAAATCATATATGTTTTCGATGTGTCTTCTTGTGTTTTTACGTTAGTAGAAGTTACTTTATAAATCAGATTTTTTTGATCTTTTGTTACTCCAACTGGAGCTACTTTTTTTACTTGCCAAAGAAGTTCTGGCGTCATTACTTTTTGTCCCATTGCTGTTGTCGATATCAAGATACTTGCGACTAATACAGAAAATCTATTCATGTTAATTTCAAATCTAAATAATTGTAAAAGTAACAATTCTTTATCGAGAAAGGTTAAATTTATAGATAAAAAAAGACATCATCCAGTACAAATTGTACTTAAATGATGTCTCCGCTAATAATTTTTTTCAACTCGTCTAATCGATTCTTAAAATTAGGCTATATATTTTATATTAAACCACTTAATTAAAAGTTTAACTTATTTTTATGAGTAAAAACTGGAATAATTGCTCCAAAAACTAAATTCTGTTGAGAGAATACAATATCTTGTTTTGCTTTATCAGCTTTGTTTGCAGTTGTACGAATATCACTTAAGTTAGCATATCCACCTTTTAATTCGGCTTGTACAAAGAAATAATCCCAAAAAGTAAAGTTGATCCCAACCATTGCAGCTGTAGCAAAACCTGCTAAGTGAAACTCATCATAACGTTCATTACCCATCAATTTTACGTTAGAACGTGGATATAAAATCCCTGCTCCCAAACCAGCTGTTACGTTAACATCGATTCCTTTTCCATTTTTTGTAATTGGGAAATGTTGAATATTATCAAAACGACGAACCTCTAAATTAGCATAGTTCAAACCATCTGTATGTTCAAACGTTAAGAAATCTTCTGTTAATTTTTGATCGACATTATTATATGTTCCATCGTAATCTGAACCTGTATTGATGTGACCATTCATTTTTACAACTTGATCTTGATCCATCACATATTTCATGTGGTCAATCCCGAAAGAGATATTCCAATTATCCGAAACAAAGTAACCTAAACGGAAGTTATATTGCGGAATCGTCATAGAACTTGGATTGAAATACTTGATTCCAAAGGAAGTTTGACGGTCATGAGCTGCTACATTATCCAACGTAAAATCGTATCCATCTCCTTTGAACTGAATATCTGATTTTGTATACTGCGCGTGATTCCAACCCCAATAAATATAAAATTTACCTTTATTATTTTTTCCTTGCCCGAAAGTAGTTGCAACCAAAGCAACTAAAAACATTACACTTATATACTTTCTCAAAATTTAACTTTTTGCAAATCTATTCTTAAAAAAATTGAGTAAAAATGATTTATGATATCAATTTTATATCTAGACAATATTTAAAATCAATAAACATTGTTAAGCGTCATAAAATAAAATGATAAATATTTATTAAAAATGATATCCTCTATTTTGTAATTAAAAATTAAAATATATTTTTGTGACATAATGAAAGACTACCTGATAAAACATAGCATCGGAATTTTTTTCACGCTTCTTTTGGTGTTCAGTACGAACATGCAAGGGTTGGCGGGCTATATGGATTATCAGATGAGATTGGAGCAGCAAGACGAAAAAGATTCTTCTGACAATGATCAAAAAGCTTTGTTTTCTCAAACTTCAACTGAAGAAGAAAATAA
The DNA here is from genome assembly GCF_002431085.1 of Empedobacter sp. UBA5924. Classification (NCBI taxonomy): domain Bacteria; kingdom Pseudomonadati; phylum Bacteroidota; class Flavobacteriia; order Flavobacteriales; family Weeksellaceae; genus Empedobacter; species Empedobacter sp. UBA5924. The sequence goes on along the minus strand of NZ_DJDM01000044.1, from coordinate 48,796 downwards.
TCAGAAAAATTCTTCGAGCGAAATTACAGAAAAAATACATTATTTCCACGAAATAAAATTGTTTACATTTTTTAATGTGAAACAAATTACATATTCGGATTTTCATCATTCTAATGCATATGCATCTTTAGATAATGGTGTGACAACTCCACCTCCTGAATTAGTTTAATTTTTTAATTGATTTTTTGCATCATCCTATTCAAATCTATTGAATGGATAGCAAATTTATTTTTATCATTTCAAATTATTAAATAATTCATTTTAAAACTATTATGAATCTTTTTCAAAATTGGAAAAAGGACATACCTGCGAGTATTGTTGTCTTTTTCGTAGCATTGCCTTTATGTTTAGGTGTTGCGTTGGCCAGTGGTGCGCCTTTATTTGCCGGAATTATTGCGGGAATTGTAGGAGGAATTGTTGTTGGTCTTATTTCTAAATCTCAAATTGGTGTTTCTGGTCCTGCGGCTGGTTTGGTCGTTATTGTATTAACTGCTATTACAGATTTGGGTGCTTACGAACTATTTTTAGTCGCGGTTGTTATCGCCGGAATTTTTCAAATATTACTAGGTATTCTAAAAGCCGGAGTTATTGGTTATTACTTTCCATCTTCGGTGATTAAAGGAATGTTATGTGCGATTGGTATTTCAATTTTCTTGAAACAAATTCCATTAGCGTTAGGCTATACAGAAACATTTAGTTTTAGTAATTTTAGTTTAGATTTTATCACGCCAGGAGCCATTATTATTACAGCAATCTCTTTATTTATCTTGATTGTTTGGGATAATATTTTAGGAAAAAAATCAAACTTTTTCAAATTATTACCAGGATCATTAGTAGCTGTATTAGTAGGTATTTTGTACCAAGTTACAATTGGTGATACCAACCACGAAGTATTTTCTATCGACCACAATTTATTAGTAAAAGTTCCTGTTCCTGAAAGTGTTTCAGATTTCTTAGGACAATTTACTATGCCCGATTTCGCCTCTGGATTAACAAATCCTATGGTTTGGCAAGTTGCATTTACCATCGCAATTGTAGCGTCATTAGAGACTTTATTATCTGTAGAAGCAACTGATAAATTAGATCCTTTAAAGCGTCAAACACCTACAAATCGAGAATTGATTGCACAAGGTGTCGGAAACTCTTTAGCTGGTTTAATTGGAGGTTTACCTGTTACGCAAGTTATTGTACGTTCATCTGCAAATGCAATGAGTGGCGGGCTTACAAAACTTTCTACAATTACGCACGGTGTTTTATTATTAGTGAGTGTGATCTCTATTCCAATGTTTTTAAATTTAATTCCAAATGCGGTTTTAGCTTCTATTCTATTGGTTATTGGATACAAATTAGGTAATCCGAAACAATTCTTGGATATGAAAAAATTAGGAAAAGATCAGTTAATTCCGTTCGCAGTAACAGTTATTGCAATTTTGGCAACAGATTTATTAAAAGGTATCATCATTGGTCTTATTGTTGGTGTAGTGGTTTCGTTAATCAAATCTTACAATAACTCGCACGTAATGTTGGTAAAAGAAGGAAATGTTTTCCATATGAATTTTGCTGAGGAGGTAACGTTTGTAAACCGCGGTGCAATTGTAAAAGAATTAGATGGTTTGAAACCTGGTTCTAATCTTGAATTAGATGTTAGAAAAACTCGTATTCTAGATTATGATATTATCGAATATTTAGATGAATTTAAAGTAAAAGCAAAAAATAATAATATTAATATTCGACTAATTTCCGAACGTGGAACAGTAGATAATCCTCCATCGTTTAGAGAATTCTTTGGTTACGTTTTAGTAGCTGGAGCGCATTAATCTGTAAAAAACATATAAAAATTAAAACACACACAATAAAATTAAATATAATGAAAGCACATACATCAGAAACTCAAGCAACAACAACTCCAGATAAAGCGTTAGAATTTTTAAAAGAAGGAAATGCAAGATTTGTTCAAAATTTAAAAGCGAACAGAGATTTACTTTCACAAGTGAATGACACAAGAGAGGGACAATGGCCGTTTGCGGTTGTTTTAAGCTGTATTGATAGCCGTACTTCTGCGGAACTTATTTTCGATCAAGGTTTAGGAGATATTTTTAGTGTACGAATTGCTGGTAATTTCGTTAATCAAGATATTTTAGGTTCGATGGAATTCGGAACAAATGTGGCTGGCTCTAAATTGATTGTTGTCTTAGGACACTCTAAATGTGGCGCTTTGAAAGGCGGATTAGACGCTGAAGCAATTCACAAAACTGGAATGAATAATTTGTGTCATTTGGTTGATCATTTCAATCCAATTATCGACGAAATTATAAAAGATGGTGAAGAACGTTCTTCTAAAAATGCAGATTTATTAGAAAGATTAAATCACCAAAACGTTATACAAACAATAGAAGATATTCGTAACCAAAGTACAACCTTGAATACCTTAGAAAAAGAAGGGAAAATCAAGATAATAGGTGCAAACTACTGTGTAGATTCAGGCGTTGTAACTTGGTTATAAAACAATTAATTCTTTAGATATTTTTTAGTAATGTAAAAGCCACTCTGCGAGTGGCTTTTGTTATTTAATTGGCAATATCCAAAAAACTGTGTAAACATAAATTAAGGTGGGTTTAGTAACTCACCTTATTTATTTTATTAAATTTATAAAACACAGTTTATTATGAAAAAATCTGTAGCCCAATTCATCCAAGATCAAGGTCATTTAGAAGGGATCAAAACCCAAGAAGATCTAAGTAAATTATTAAAAGAATTGCATTCTGATTTATTAGAAGCCATGCTACAAGGCGAACTTGAAGCCCATTTAGGTTACTCAAAAAATGAGAAAAGTGACAATTCCAATGCACGTAATGGCACAACTTCAAAACGTTTAAAAAGCGAATATGGGGAATCTACAATAGAGGTTCCTCGAGATCGAGAAGGAAGTTTTGATCCAATTATTGTCCCAAAACATCAATCCAAATCCGTTTCCGTTGAAAACATGGTGATTTCGCTTTACGCAAAAGGTCTGAGTGTTTCGGATATTGAGCAGGAACTTTACGAATTATATGGCTACAAACTCTCTACATCAGCGATCTCCATCATTACTGATAAAGTGAATAGTCAAGTATGGGATTGGCAAAATCGTCCTCTTGAATCGATTTATTGCATTGTTTGGATGGATGGTATTGTATTCAAAGTACGTCAAGGCGGAAAAGTAATCAATAAAACGATTTATTTAGCCGTTGGTTTAAATCGTGAAGGTCACAAAGAAATCCTTGGAATGTGGCTTGGAGAGAACGAATCTGCTGCTTTTTGGCAAGGTGTGATGACGGATTTGAAAGTTCGTGGAGTTGAAGATATTTTGATTACTGTAACCGATAATTTGAACGGATTTACTCAGGCAATCACCAATATTTTCCCTCAAGCGAACACACAAATTTGTGTAGTTCATCAAATTAGAAACTCGGCTCGATATGTGGTTTGGAAAGATAAAAAAGAGTTTACCTCAGATATGAAATTGATTTATGATGCGACAAATAGAGAAATGGCAGCTCATCAATTAGACCGATTCGCCGAAAAATGGAATCAAAAATATCCTTACGCGATACAATCTTGGAGAAATAACTGGGACGAATTGACTGTATTTTTTGACTTTCCCATTGAAATCAGAAAAATTATTTACACCACCAATCTTATCGAAAATTTGAACGGAAAAGTGCGTAAATACACCAAAAATAAGATGGTATTCCCAACGGACGACGCGCTGAAAAAGTCGGTTTATCTATCCTTAATGCAAATTTCTAAAAAGTGGACACAACCAATTCATAATTGGGGAATAATTTTAAATCAATTTTTAACTATATTTGAAAAAAGGGTTCAACTATAAAAAAGTCAAACCCACCTGAAATATATTTACACAAAATTTTGGACAGTGTCATTTAATTAAATCTATAGTTTCTATTTTATAACCATCATAAAATATTCTATAATTATTTAATTTGTTTTTAATAATCCATTTAACATCATTCAAAACAAAATTATCTTCTAAAGCTCTAATAATATATCTATCATCAATATAAATTTCTAAAAATTTATCATCAAATAGTTTAACATTCGAAATATCCAATGACACTAACTCAAATAATTCATTATTATCAATATTAAAATTTGTAATCTTATTAAATATTTTACATCCAGATACAAATTCTATTATTACTTCAACAATTTTATCATAATAAATTGATTTATTACTAATTGAAAACTTAAACGATAAAATACCCGAATATTCAATTGAATACAAACTTGCATTCAATAATAATTTATTTAGTGTATATTCTATTTCTTCATTCATTATTAAATTAGTTTTCGTTTTTATAATGGTTTAAATGAAATGGTATCACTCCTTTTTTAATCAGTTCGGATTTTATTTTATCTGCGTAATTATTCGCAAACTTTTCCTTTTTCGGAAGATTTACATGAATATCATTTCGTCTCTCCCATTCATCAAATTCTTCATCCTCATGACCTGGTTTTTCTACTTGTTCTAAATAATGCACATAATGACCAAATTCGTGTAGTAATGTTCTATATAACTGTGTATTTCTTGCAAATTCAGGTTCTATTTTAGATGTAAAATATTTATTACTTTCTTCAAATATATGTCCATCATTTTTAAGTATTTCGAATTCTTTTCGTTCATCAACTGATAGCTTTTTACTCCAAATTAATTGTGAATCTTTATCTATAGATTCTAAAATAATAGCAGGAAAATCTTCTTTCTCGAATTCGTATAAATAAACTAATCTTCCCCAAACACTCGAAATAATTTGCTCCTTTCGCTTTGGTTGTCTAAAAACTATAAATTTTAATTCTCCATAATCCTCAACAGGTATATTTGAAATAATTTTTACAATATCATTTATTGAACATGCGTGAACAGAATTTAGTCTTGTATCTTCCACTACAAACACAAATTCATGATTATTAATAATTCTACTCTCTTTTTTATAAGTTGTTAGTTTTTCATAAAAAGATTGGTAACTACCATATGGAGTAGAAATCGTCAACTTATTATTCTTACTAAAACCCTGTTTGGCAGTACCTATATTTCTATTTCTTCTTGAAGGATTAAACAAATTACTTCTTTGTTAATAAAGTTAAACCATTTCACAAAATAAACTACATTTTCCATGTAATACACTAAGCTAACTACCTAATTTACTCAGCAAACTTACTTAAACACTTAGCTGACGACGTTCTGAACCTAGTCAGCTTCCAAATTTACTAAGTTGACGGTCTCTTTTACCAAGCTGGCTTGGTTACGAACCAAGAAAACGAGGTAACCTAACCCCAAATTTGACGTTCCTGACATTGTCAGCTAAGTTCTGGACGTAATCAACTAGGTATAAAACCTCATCAGCTTACTAAAATACAAAGCTAGCTTACTTCGGAACGTAATCAGCTTGCTTCAGAACCACGTCGACTACGTTCGGGACGTGGTCAGCTACGTTTGAAACGTAGTCAAGATCCATTAAAATCGCTCGAATTGACAAATTTTCACATCAACACATTAGCTCATTTTCAAATTATCCTTTCTTCGGCAACTCTTTCAAGAAATTATATCTTTTTTGAACAAAATCCATCATACAATAAAAATGATTCAAACCATTTGTTACCATCAACAATTGAGAACCTAACACAATGTTGTAACGCGCTATTTGATCAAAAGTTGCTTGCGAAATTGCAATATTCGGCGCTTTACATTCCACCATAATAAATGGTTTTTCTTGCTGATAAACGACAATATCTGCACGTTTTCGCATTCCTGTAATATCAATTGCAACTTCCAACGCAATCGCCGAAGTTGAATAACCCAAATCGTTGATTAAATAATTCAGAACGTGTTGCCTAACCCATTCTTCGGGCGTATAGACCAACCATTTTTTTCGAATCAAACAAAAGATATACAATTTATCTTGGGCTTGTTTCAATCTTATTTGGTATTTTTCGGAAAAATTTAATTGTACTAATTCAGTCATTGTATGAGTCCTGTAGAATCTTTGATCAAAGATATAAAAAACAAAAACTATAAACCGATTTACTTCTTGGCGGGCGACGAGCCGTTTTTCATCGATCAGGTAACTGATTTGTTGGAAGCAAATATTTTAACAGAAGAAGAAAAAGGTTTTAACCAAACAATAGTTTATGGACAAGATGTAGAAGTTGGACAATTGATTGGAATGGCGCGTCAATACCCGATGGGTGCAGAAAAATCTGTAGTGATTGTAAAAGAAGCGCAACATCTTAGCCGTTCGATAGATCAGTTGGAAATGTATGCAAATCAAGTACAAGATTCGACGGTTTTAATCATCAATTACAAAGGAAATTCACTTGATAAACGCAAGAAAATCTATAAAGTTCTGAATGAAAAAGGGTATTACCACGAATTCAAAAAGATTTATGAAAGCGAGTTACCTTCTTGGATAGAACAAAAAGTTGCAGCTAATCAATTTAAGATTGAACCAAAAGCAAAGTTTTTGTTGACGGAGTATGTCGGAGCAGATTTATCTCGTTTGAACAATGAATTAGAAAAACTCTTTACAATTGTTGGCGCGGATAAAACTATCACACCAAATCATATTGAGGAACATATTGGGATTAGTAAAGATTATAATGTTTTTGAACTTCGCAATGCAATCGAAACGAAGAACATCGAAAAAGCATTCAAAATCATTAAATATTTCGAGAAAAATCCGAAGGATAATCCGTACGTCGTTTCAATCACAACAATTTTTAATCTGTTTACAAACATCATTCAAATACATGTTACGCCAGATAAATCGAAGCAAAATTTGGCGAAAGTATTAGGAATTAATCCGTATTTTGTACAAGGAATGATGACAGCTGCAAGTAATTATCCGCTAAAAAAAGCTACGAGAATTATCTCATTTATACGTGAATATGATTTGAAAGGAAAAGGTGTTGGAACTACTGGAAATGTGACGCCAAGCCAATTATTAATTGAATTAGTGTATAAAATTATGAATCTATAATTTTCATCTATTTATAGAATCGAGAAAAATAAATAAGAAATACTAAATTTGTAAAAAAATAAAACAACACAATGGAAAATAACGTAAGAGATGTTATCATAATAGGATCTGGACCTGCGGGTTATACAGCGGGAATTTATGCTGCACGCGCGAACATGAATCCTTTGATTTTAACTGGTATGGAGCCAGGTGGACAATTAACAACAACAACGGATGTTGAGAATTTCCCAGGTTATCCAGAAGCAGTTACAGGACCAGAATTGATGGCTGATTTACAAAAACAAGCAGAGCGTTTTGGAACTGAAATAAAATACGAATATGTAACGGAAGTAACTTTTGGAGAAAAAGAAGGTGATGTACATACTGTAAAATCGAACAATGGAACTTACCAAGCTCGTTCTATTATTATTTCGACAGGTGCAACTGCGAAATATTTAGGTTTAGATGATGAAACTAAATACGCTGGTAGCGGAGTTTCAGCTTGTGCAACTTGCGATGGTTTCTTTTACCGCGGTAAAGATGTTGCGGTAGTTGGTGGTGGTGATACCGCTGCTGAAGAAGCAACTTACTTATCAAAACTTTGTAACAAGGTTTATTTATTGGTTCGTAAAGAGGAAATGCGCGCGTCTAAAGCGATGCAAGATCGTGTTGCAAATACACATAATTTAGAGGTTTTATATAACCACGAATTAATTGGTTTGGAAGGAAACAATGTTGTTGAAAAAGCGAAAATCATCAACAATGTTACAAACGAAGAAAAAGAATTAATCGTTGATGGAGTTTTTATCGCGATTGGACATAAACCAAATACAGAATTATTCCAAGGGAAATTGGATATGGACGAAACGGGATATTTAATCACGCAAGATCGTTCGTACAAAACAAATGTAGCAGGTGTTTTTGCTGCTGGTGATGTGCAAGATTCTGTTTACAGACAAGCAATTACTGCTGCTGGATCTGGTTGTGCTGCTGCATTAGACGCAGAACGTTATGTAGCAGAATTCTTTGAAGCTTAATTATATTTTTAATAACATATCAAAAAAACTCAACCAATTGGTTGAGTTTTTTTGATTCTTATTGTCTAAATCGTTCAAATTGATGCCAATATTTATCTAATGTAAATAGAAATTGAAATCTCGAAGCAACTACAGATTTTATTACAAATATGTCAAAATATTTCCTCTGGTTTTCAACCAACCTGTGATACTATATCTTGGTCGATTAACAGTTTTTACTTCGTGCGGAATAGTTTTACTATCAAAAACAGCCAAACGACCAGCAAGAGGTAAAATATCTAATTCTTTTTCAGCCTTATTTTCATCTGCCAAATACAAGGTCAATTGTCCGCCAAATTCATCTTTCCACTCTTCATCATTCAAATACAATACAATAGAAAGTGTGCGTCTATCATCATTCTTAAAAGCATCAACATGTTTTTGGTAAAATGTCCCTTCGGGATAAATAGCGTAATGAAATTCACTTTCCTCAATGCCCATGTAGCATGTTAAATTGAGATAGTCAATAAAATCATTGATTTTTGAGAAAAAAATTTCTTCCGTTTCTGTTTTATTTTCTTCATCAATCCATCTGATTTTATCGCCTCTGATTGATTTTATAATTTGTTCGTTAACCGAACTTCCGACAGCAGCTTGATGAAAATCTTTTTTATTTTCTTTTCGAATTATAGCTTCGCGAAGTTGCTTTGTTTCCTCTGTTGAGAAAAAAAAGTCTGAAATAGAGTATTTTTGATTTGATAAGTCATCAATAATCTTTTCATAAATTGGGTTTAATGTAATATTACTCATTCATTATTATGAAAACTTCAGTAAAAGTATATTTTATTACGAAAAACATAATCATATTTTTAAGTTTTTTTTCAAAAAAAGGACATAAAAAATCTGTCCTCAAAAAATAGTTTTAATTATCAATTACTTAAACCAGTCAACTTTATTCAACTGATAAATAAAATTTAACTTTGGCTCTTCTCCAAAATATTCAATTTGTTCTTCTTTCACTTTTTTACAACCCAAACGCTCTACTGCAATTTGCGAACGTACATTATCAGCGCCAACATGTAAATAAATTTTGTCAACAAACTGAAAAATATAATCAAACATTAATTTCTTAACAGACGGATTAAAACCTTTTCCCCAACAATTCGTCGAATAAAACGTATAACCAACCAAAATAGATGAATCTTGCTCATCATAATCGTAAAAACGAGAGCTACCAACAACTTGATTTGTCTGTTTATCAATAATCTTGAAAGCACCTTTACTTTGAATTGCACCTTCGAAAAAATTCATAAAAACATCTCTTTTCCAACGATTTTTATTTGGGTGCTGTTCCCAAACTTTCGGGTCTGAAGCAGCTAAATAAAGCGCTTCAAAATCATTATCGTTGAGCGGTTGAAGTTCTACTAAATCATTTTCTAAATTGGGCTGAATATTTATCATTTGTTTCATTTAATACAATACTAATTTACATTTTTCTTATACGATATTCATTAAAAATGATAATTAATTCATTGAAAATTTTTACATAAACTTTCTTAAAATGAAATCAGATAACTAAACTCAAAAAACAATTGGACTTTTATGGGAAGTCTATGAAAAGAAGCAAATTCTAGAAAGATTTCAAAGAACTTAATTAAAATGACAACCGAAGGATATACCCTTAAAGTTATTAAGATTGGACAATTAGAACTCTATAACCACAACAAGTTTCATTCAGAATTTTGTAGACGCTTATATAAAAAGGCTTGAACAATTAACAAAATAAATCTTGAATTTTATTGATTATTATTATACGACTAACTAACTTCACAGAAAAAATATGTTTTTAAATTTTGAAGATAAAGCCAGTCTTATTTCTAAACTAAAAAGTTTAAAAGTAGATCAACAGCCAGAATGGGGAATTATGACACCTCAACACATGGTTGAACATTTGATTGTAACCACTAAAATTTCAAATGGAGGTTTAACAGTACCTTGTCGAATTCCTGCAGAGCAAATACCCCAATACAAATCCTTTTTATTAGAATCTGATCATGAAATGCAAAAGGGGATAAAAGCAAATGGAATGGAAGGTTTACTAGATTTACGTTACCATTCTTTAGAAGCTGCAATAGAAAAATTAGAACAAGAAATTGATAAATTCAATTCATATTTCACAGAAAATCCTGATGCTAAAATTGTCAATCCTGTTTTAAATGATATTGGATACGAAGATTGGAAAACATTTCATAAAAAACATTTTACACATCATTTCAAGCAATTTGGTTTGATATAAAAAATACAATAATCAAAAAAGCTTTCTCAGAACTGAGAAAGCTTTTTTGATTATTAATTAGGAAAACTCATCAAAACTTTTCATCTTTGCCTTTCAATGGGGTGCTAAAAAGCTGAGAATATACCCAAGAACAATTTTGTTCTATACCTGATCCAGATAATGCTGGCGGAGGAATTGATGTTAGCAATAACTTCTATCTCCTCATCAAAACAAATTATGATGAAGGAAATTATTTTACACACAACTTGGCTTGAATGGCTAGGTGTCACATTTTCTATTTTTCAAGTCGTATTGGCGAGATTCAATAATCCAAAAAATTATTTATTTGGAATTGCAGGAATTACATTATCGCTTTTCGTTATGTTCAATTCTAAGCTATATGCCGAGTTCACTCTTAATATTTATTATTTAGTGATGAGCATTTATGGTTGGTTATATTGGCAATTTGGACAACAAAAACACGAAATTGAAATTACGATAACCAACAAAAAAGAATGGGGAGTTGTCTCAGGAATTGTTTTAAGTAGTTTTACCATTTTTTATTTAACACTTACACATATCACCGATTCTGACGTTCCAATTTGGGATTCAATCGTAAGCGCATTTGCATGGGCTGGTATGTGGTTAATGGCAAAACGTAAACTCGAAAATTGGATTTTGTTGAATATTAGTAACATTATTTCAATTCCATTAATGATTCACAAAGATTTGTATTTATATGCTATTTTATCGTTGATTTTATTCTGTGTGGCGATTTCTGGATATTTTAATTGGAGAAAAATTTTGAATGAAAATAATGCTTGATATTCCCAAAATTCAAAAAGAATTATTGAATAAAGAATCCTTTAATCAAGTAGTTCTCGATCATATTTATACTCAAAATTGGTTGAATATTTGGGTTCCGAAACAATACAATGGACTTGGTTTACATTTTTCTAAAGGATTAAAAGTTTTACAATCTGTTGCTAAAATTGACGGAAGTTTAGGTTGGTTTGTAACGCTTTGTAGTGGTGCAAATTATTTTTCTCGAAATCTAAAATCTGATGTTGCTTCTAATTTATTTTCTTCACAAAAAACGTGTTTTGGAGGAAGCGGAATGCTTGGAGGAACTGCTGAAAAAGTTGGAAATAAATATATCATAAACGGTTTGTGGCATTATGCAACTGGCGCTCCTTACCTCACTCATTTTACATTAAATGCGAAAATAATCGAAAATGGAAAAGAGATATTGGATGAAAATGGTGAACCAAAGTTTTTGTCATTTATTTTAAATAAATCTCAAGTTAAATTAATTTCAACTTGGAAATCAATGGGAATGGTTGCTACATCTTCTCATAGTTTTGAAGTAGAAAATGAAATCGTTCATCAAGATTATAGTTTTATTTATAATGAATTTTATAGTGATGATTTGGTCGAAAAAATACCTTTCCGAATTTTTGCTGATTTAACTTTATTGGTAAATTATCTTGGAATGGCAGAACATTTTATCGAAAAAAGTTTAGAGATTATTCAATACCAAAAACAAACTAATTTTGATAATTTCGTTATTAAATCAACTTCGAAAACTATTGAATTTGCTAAAACAATAGAAAATTTATTGACAAATAATTCTCCTATTTCAGAAGAAATCGAAACTGAAATTCATTCATTTGGAATAGAAACTGTTGAGAAAATCACTCAATTTATCATTGAAATTTATCCACAACTTGGAATTAAAGCTTCAAAAATAAATGAAGAAATCAATCAAATTTTCAGAGATTATTTTACCGCAACCCAACACCGAAATTTTAGACAAAATATTCAACTCAAATAGTCTATTTATCTATATTTGCAAAACTTTTGGCTGCGTAATTTAATGGATAGAATATCAGATTCCGGTTCTGACAGTATGAGTTCGAGTCTCATCGTGGCTACAATTTTTAATAATTCCTTCATTATTTATTATTTCTCTTATACATTTGCCAAAATTTTTCAGTTTTGGAAATCGAGATTTTATTCTATTTATGCATGGCAGCTTTTTGCGCTGGCTTCATCGACTCTATTGTTGGTGGTGGTGGATTAATACAAACGCCATTATCACTTGCTTTTTTACCTAATTTACCTGTTTCAACAGTAATCGGAACGCTAAAAATTCCAGCATTTAGTGGAACAGCTTTAGCAACTTCACAATATCTAAAAAAGGTAAAAATAGATTGGAAACTTTTCACGATTATGGCTATATGCGCATTTGTTTCTGCTTTTTTAGGATCACAATTGTTAACGGTTATCAATAATGATTTTATGAAGCCTGTTTTGTTAATCATTTTGATTGTTTTAGCCATTTACACTATTTTCAAGAAAGATTTTGGACAAGCAACCGAGCGTAAAATTCCTTACCACATTGCGATTATCAATGGTTGTATTGTGAGTATTGCAGTTGGTTTTTACGATGGTTTTATTGGTCCTGCAACTGGAACTTTCTTTATTTTGGGATTCGTAACACTTCTTGGTATGGATTTTTTGAAAGCTAATACTAATGCAAAACTGATCAATTTAGCAACTAATTTTGGTTCGATTTGTTTGTTTTTAATCAAAGGGCAAATTATCTGGAAAATAGCTTTACCAATGGCTATTTGCAACGCTTTAGGAGGTTTATTGGAGCAAAATTAGCCATCAACAAAGGGAATAAATTTATTCGATACATATTTATTTTGGTAATCCTACTCTCAATTTGTAGATTTGGTTATGAAGTAATTTTCAAGTAAATGAAAACCATTTTTTCAATTATTTTTGTTTCTGCATTTATCACTGTTTTTTCTCAAAAGTTTGAGTTAAAAGATTCAGTTTTGATTGAAAATAAAACAATCAAATCAATTGATACTGATCTAAATAATTCGATTTATTTGATTTCAGATACTAGAATTGAAAAAATATTTCAGTCGAAAAAGAACAAAAGTATTGATCTCAAAAATATTATTACTTCAGTTGATGTCAATAATCCACTTCGAGCTTATGTGTATTCAAATTTTAATCAACTCACTATTTTAGACGAAGATTTGAATCCTATTCAGGATATTGTAAAGATTAAATCTAACGATTTTATGCCTGCAGCATTAAAAGTTGTTGACACGCAATTTTGTTGGTTTTATGATTTAATCGGGAATAAAATTGTTTACTATAATTATCAGTTACAAAAACCAATTCTGACATCAAAACAAATTTATTTGAAGTATAATGATCAATCAATCGATAAAATACATGTGTACAAAAATTTGGTGTATTTAAAAGGTCAGAAAACAATTTATGTTTACGATGATTATGGAAATTTCAAATCTAATTTTGAATTTGACACCAATCAGCAACCTTTTTATTTTTATAAAGATGTTATTTTCTATATAAATGACAATAAACTAATATCAAAAAATATTGTTAATCAAAATTTGACGACTTTTATCGATTTAGAAAATGTAAAAAGTTTTGCGTTTAGCGAAAAAAATCTTTATACTTTGGTCGAAAATAAAATTTACACTTATACTATTTTAAATACAAATAATTAATAATAAACTATTTAATCAATTAAAACTAATTACTAATCCTTATTTATTTTTAATTTATAATTGAATAAAAATTCATAAATCAATCGGAATAATTTTTTTCTAAAAAAAGATTTTTCTATGAGTCGCTAGCTTAGATTTTGTTTTGAAAATTAAGCTTTAGTATATTTGCAAACGTTAAAATAATTGGAAAATGCATATCGCCATAGCCGGAAATATTGGAGCAGGTAAAACTACTCTAACAAACCTTTTAGCAAAACAATACAACTGGACAGCTCAGTTTGAAGATGTAGAAATGAATCCGTATTTGGATGATTTTTACAACGACATGGAAAAATGGGCGTTCAATCTTCAGATTTATTTCTTAGGAAGCCGTTTTAATCAAGTAAAAGAGATTAGAGAAAGCGGAAAAGACATTATTCAGGATCGTACAATTTACGAAGATGCGCATATTTTTGCGAGTAACTTGAACGATATGGGATTATTGTCTACAAGAGATTATAACAACTATTTACGTGTTTTTAATTTGATGACAAGTTTTGTAGAAGCACCAGATTTATTGATTTATCTTAAAGCTTCAATTCCTACATTGGTTTCGCAAATTCAGAAACGTGGTCGCGATTACGAAAATTCGATTAGTATTGATTATTTGAATCGTCTAAACGAGAAATACGACAAGTGGATTTCGAATTATAAAGAAGGAAAAGTGTTGGTAATCGACGTGGATAATTTAGATTTTGTTGAAAATAAAGAAGATTTAGGATTCATTTTCAATAAAATAGAAGGAGAAATTAACGGACTTTTTTAGTCAGAAAAAATAAAGTAACTTGCACGGCTTGATTTTAAATTTAATCAGGCCGTTTTTTTGCGTAAAAAATTATGGAAAATAAAAGTATTTTGAAGGGAGTTTTGTTCGTTGCAATGGGCGCTAGCTTCTACGGAATGTTAGCAACATTTGTAAAAATTGCATACGATCAAGGCTATACGACTGCCGAGGTAACAACTTCTCAGTTTGTATTAGGAATTTTGATTTTGGGAATCATCAACTTATTTATGATGAGTAAAAAAGATTTACCAAAGATTGAACAAAAAGATAAAAAAAGGTTGATTCTTGCTGGAACTTCGTTAGGTTTCACAAGTTTATTTTACTATCTAGCGGTACAATATATCAATGTGTCAATCGCAATTGTATTGTTGATGCAAACGGTTTGGATTAGTATTTTGGTTGAGAGTATTTTGGGAAAACAATTTCCTTCTGCCAAAAAATTAATTGCAATGGTTTTGGTATTATTTGGAACTGTTTTGGCAACAAATTTAATCAACCAAGAAGTCGAGTTAAATCCTAAAGGATTGTTTTGGGGATTTTTAGCAGCTTGTTCTTTTACGACTACCATGTTTACATCGAATAGTTTAGCCAATTATTTACCAGCTTATAAAAAAAGTTTGTGGATGCTTTTTGGAGGTTCTATTATTGTGTCTCTATTTTTGTTTTTTAGCCAAATCGGACCTTATTACTTTGATGGTTTAATGAGCTTTTACAACAACTTTTCAAATGATGTAAATGGAATTCATGCATTCAATTTTAGCATTTTTTATACTTGGGGATTACCGTTGGCAATTTTCGGAACTGTCTTACCTCCTATTCTTTTAAACAAAGGTTTTCCGCACACAGGATTAGGTTTGGGAAGTATTGTTTCTTCGTTAGAATTACCCGTTTCAGTAACCATGGCTTTTGTGCTTTTACATGAACAAGTACTCGCAATACAATGGACAGGAATCGCCGTTATTATTTTTGCTATTATTATATCAAATCTGAATTTTAAGAAAAAATAAATTCAAAATGACGAATTCTTATAAGTCAATGAAAATTCAATAACAAAAAAAGCCAACTCTTAATAAGTTGGCTTTGTATTTTGAGTAAAATCTAAATTATTTCACCAAAATTTTATTGGCTAATTGATTTGTTCCATCAATTTTTTCTTGAATTGGTAAACCTAATATCTTCGCAAGCATTGGATAGATTTCTGTATTTGGAAAAACTTTAATCTCTTTACCAGACTTAATATTTGGTCCCCAAGCCATAAAAGTCGCTTTCATTTCTGGCGTTTCTTTTACATAAAAACCATGCGAACCTTTCGGTGCATTTTTGTTTGAGAAATAGTTTGGAGCATGTGCAATCAAAATAATATCTCCAATACGATTGTATCGATCATTCTTTTTATCAAAATGATATTTAGATGGGACATTTGTTGTTTTATACACTTCGAACGTATTATTCTGAACTGCTTTTATTTCTTTGTAAATTGATTCGATATCATTTTTATCTTTTACAAAAAGACTTACATAAGAACCATTTGAAGCAACTTGTACTTTTGATTCATCAATTTTAATTGGCAATTTCAATGGATTTTCATCATCAATTCTTGTCATTCCATGATCAGAAACAAAAACAAAATTCACTTTCAAACCTGTTTTTGCAACCTCATCATTCAATTTCTTGATTGATTGATCTACAAATTGTACAGCTTCCTTTGTTTCAGGTGCATCAGGACCAAAAGAATGCCCTGCGTGATCTACTTCCGGAAAATAAAACGTAATTAAATGTGGACGTTTTTCAGCTGGTAACTCCAACCAATTTACAACTTGCTGAATACGGTAATCAATTGGTGATTTTTCCGAATACTTGTACGAATACGTTGGGAACATACCATTAATAGGCGCTTCCGAACCTGGCCAATAGTAACAAGCAGCTAACATTTTGTTCTGTTCTGCAAGGTTCCAGATTGGCGTTCCTCCGTACCATTTCGGATTGATAACTGCATTTCTATTTCCCAATAAATAACGATCACCAACTTCTCTGTCTAACATATTATTTCCTACCAAACCATGATGAATAGGTGTTAAACCAGTTACAATTGTATAATGATTTGGAAATGTAACAGAAGGAAAAGACGGATACATGGCATCTGCTTTCACTCCATTTTTAGCCAAAGCTAATAGATTTTTAGCTTCATGTTTTTGAGCATAATCATAACGAAAACCATCTGCCGAAATCAAGATAACATAAGGTTTATCTTGTTGTTTGGCATCATTTACACGATTTTCGATTACGATTTGTTCTTCGATTTCTTGTGCATTTGCTGTAACTGAGAACGTTAAAACAATTGCAGAAAATATACTAAGTATTGATTTTTTCATGCCTCAAATTTAGAAAGTTTTATACTTAGAATGAATTAAAAAAATGTCAAATCTTATGAGAAAATTATTCAAAATTCTAACTCTTCTTCATCAACAACTTCAGAAATTCTTTTCCAATAAAAGGATTAATGATATGTTGAAACCCTTTTTGCAAGATAAAAACTGTAATTGTCGCATTAGTTTCTGGCGAATAAATCACATCTGTTCCCCACCAACCACCATGATAATAGGCATTGAATCCCATATCAAAATGATAAATTCCCAAACAATATTTCGATTGATCCGAAGGTAAAACATATGTTGACATCGAATCCAAAATTTGTTTATTCTGAATAATTTTCCCTTCAAACAAATACTGAAAAAACAGAGCCGATTCTTTCGCTGTCGAAGCTATTCCACCACCACCATACAAATCCCACGAAGGATCTAAATCATACGAATCCCACTTGTATTTATCTGCATATTGATGCGCAAGCGGAAGTGTTTTCGAAGGATATTTCTCCAAATCGATAAACCACGTTTGTGTCAAACCTAATTCTTTATACTTTAACAAATCTCGAATTACTTTGTAAAATGGTTGACGCGTTTTTTGTTCAATAATTTCTGCTAAAAGCAAATAATTGATATCACCGTAACTAAACTTTTCTCCTACTTTTTGTGGACTTCCGATTTCCATTGCTCGTTTTATTTGTTCCTCCTTCGTCCATTTATATTGCGGTCGCTGATTAACTAATTCAAAATACGCATCATCGACATAATCTTGTATTCCAGAAGTGTGCGACAACAAATGTTTGACTGTTATCGTATTCAAATCATAACCATCTTTTTCGAGCAATTGACGAGTCTTCTTAGACAATAAATTCTTGATCGATTGGTTAATTCTAACTTGACCTTTTTCTACCAAACGCAAAATTGCAGCAGCTACATAAGGTTTGGTATTACTTGCGATTAAAACCGGTTGTTGGCTGTTTAAAATTTCGTTGGTTTTAATATCCAAAACTCCTTTTGCATAACTCCACGAAATGTTTTGTTCTGGTGCTTCAACGTGAACAATAATTCCGACAGCGTTTTTATTTTTTTCGTAAATCGAATCTATTTTAGATTGAAAAATGGTTTGCAGCTGCGCAAATCCGATAAAAGGAATGAGTACAATATTGAGTAGAAGTCTTTTCTTCATTTAGTGTTATTTGATTTTAAAGATAAATAAAATCTTGAATTGTATGTGATACGCTTAACGTTTTAAGTTGTACGTAATATGTTTTACAAAGTGTAAAATTCGAAACACTAATCTCGTAACTCACGCAACTCATAAATCAAAAGAAAGCTAAGCAGGAATTACTAAACTCTTGCTTAAGAGTTCACCAACTCTTAGGTATCTTTTAACCAAAATAAAGGCAAGATTAAAAATCTTGCCTTTATTATTAAACTTACAAGTTAAAATCTATTTAATTTCAACACGAATTCCTTCACTTTGCGCACTCAATTCTGGTGCATACATATTTTGCATCGATGTAATTCCGTTCGAGAAATTACCTGCATTATTCGCTTTCAAATCATATTCGAAAACATATGTTCCTTTTCTCATGTAATCCGAAAAGAAATTAGTTGCAGCATCTCTTGTGCTTTCGTAATATCCAAATTCGCCTTTCCATTTGTAACCAGAAAGTACATTCACAGGTTCGAAACCACTTGCACGCATATCTTTGATGTGTACAAACTGCATGTTGCGATCAACAGAAATCTCTAATCGAACAGTTACAATATCACCAACTTTTATCGGTGTTGACGTTGTAATTTCTTTCAGAATTGGACCATTTGCAGAATTCGATTTAACAAATAATTTCTTGTTGAATTTAATTCCAGTTTCAGCAGATTTTATTTTATCTAAATCTTCAAAATATTGCCAATACATCGCTCCCCAAGCAACACCTGGAGAAGTTTTCGAAACTTCAACTTTACCCATTTCAGGTTTAATTTCTTCTTTGTTCCAAGAAGTTTTTACATAACCCGAACCAGCTTGCGCATTGTTATCTAAATCAATTTTTTGATTTCCGATCTTCACTTCAATTCCTTTCTCTGCATCTATCCAAGATTTTCCGAAATTCATTAAAGCATAAACCGCTTTTGTCGTTGCTTTTGTCGAATTCCACTGATTTGTTTGACGATTTTTCAATAACCAAACTTTCATTTCTTCGACAGATTTTTCATCTTTTGTTACCTCGTCAAATGCTTCGATTAACAACGATTGTGTTTCTACAGGCGCTTGATACCAAAACCAACCCGGTTGATTTTCTTTCCAATACATACCCATTTCATCCGATTCTACTGCTTTTTCTTTGATCGAATTGACTACAATCTTAGCAGCAGACTGCATTCCAAAACGATTCATCACAATTGCAGCCATTGCTTTTTGTTGCAACGACAACTCTAATTTTGTATCATTTAGATTCTTTAACATCGCTGTTTTCATTTCTTCCAATTCTTTCGACATCGGATAATCTTCTAAGAAAAACGAACGCGCATATAAATAATGTAAACCGTCTGAATACGTAACATCCTTGAATGATTTTTGATCTTTTTTGAACTCTTTGAAACGTTTTAAATTCTCATCATCAATAAACTGAATCGCTTTTTTGATTAATGGATTTACATCTATTTCAAATGCTTTGAAATTCACATCCATTTTCTTCATATTTCCGAAACCAGAAACAATATGCGTTGTGATATATTCGTTTGGACGACCACCGTCAAACCAAGCAAAGCCACCATTTGATTGTTGTTTATCCGATAATTTTTGGAAAGCCGATTTCATTTCCGTTTGCATTTGATTCAATTCAAATAAAACTGCAATTTGCTTCATTTGCTCTTCTTCGCTTTCTGCATTTTTCATCCAAGGCGTTTCTTCTAAAATGATATTTTTCAATTCTTGGTTCAATTGTAATTTTGATTTCAATTCACCTTTTTTGTTCCAATCATCAAAAACAGCTTTAATTTTTGGATTTGAATTGATCACTTTTTCTGAAATCATATTTCCATATAAACGCGAGAACACTTGCTCTGCACATTCGTAAGGATATTCGCGCAAATAAGGCAACGAGAAAACTGCATACCAAATCGGATTCGTTGTCATCTCGAATGTTAATTTGAAATTATCTAACGAAGTCGATTTATTGTTGATCATGTTATCAAATTGGAACGATTTCTTTTGACCTTCTTTCACATAAATCGGCAACGTTTCTGTCACCATCATACGATTTGTCAAAATTGGTAAAGCCGATTCTTCACCATCCGAAAAATCTCCAGCCGAAGCCACCACACGATACACAACTGCTTGTACATTTTTCGGAACATCAATTGTCCACGTCACTTGATCCGAGCTTCCTTTTGCAACAGAGAAATTCTGAACTGCATTTGTCAATTTGAATTGTGCATCAATTGGTTGATTGGTAAACGCATCAAACAACATCAATTTCGCAGAACCATTTAATACCTTATCTGATAAATTATTAATCTTAGACGAAACCGAAATTTGATCGCCTTCACGTAAGAAACGTGGCATATTTGGCACAACCATCAAGTCTTTTTGCGTGCGAACATTTTGCTCCAAATAACCTGTTTTAAGGTCTGGCGTATGTGCAATTGCCATAAATTTCCATTCTGTTAAACTTTCTGGCGTAGTAAATTCTATAATAATATTTCCTTTTGCATCTGTTTTTAAGTTTGGATAAAAGAAGGCTGTTTCATTTAAATTTGTACGCGCTTTTACATTATCTAAAGTTGCGTTTGCCTCTTTTTTAGTTGTAATAATCACTACTCCATTTGCTCCTCTTGCTCCATATAAAGCAGTCGCCTCTTCTCCTTTCAATACATTCATAGACTGAATATCATCTGAATTAAGTTCTGGCATTATATCATACACAACTCCATCTACAACATAAAGTGCATTTGAAATTTCGGCAGAAGAAACTCCACGAACTGTTACATTTGCAGAAGCTCCAGGTTCTCCTGCTTGAGTTGAATAACCTAACGATTTCTTATCTCTTGTAATTCCTAAAGCTGTTACAACAGAACCTTCTAAACTTACATCAGCAGCAGCCCCCATTTGTACCTCAACATGAATTTCATTTTCTGATACTTCTTTTATTTTTACACCTGGCGCAACAGACTTCATCATCATACGATTCATGCGATATTGATTGAAACCAAAATCAAATAAATTAAGGTCTAATCCTGCATTTCCTCTTGCATAAAAATCATAATTTGTACGATAATAAATTGCTCGAGATTGATTTGTTATATAAAATTGATATAGATTAAAAGGGTTATTTCTTCTTGAATTTGTAAAATCATACACATTAAAATCTAATGAATTTGACGCAAATTGATCCAACGAAGCGTCGTACATACTTGTTAAAACCTCAGCTGAAACTTTATCTTTATTTGGTCCTTCAATTTTTAGTTGCCATTTTTCTTTTGCACCTGGCGTCAATTTATCACGTAAAACTTCAGCCGTAACTTTCAGTTGTTTATTGGTAAACGGAACTGCCAAATTAAGACTTCCTGTTTGCACATCATTGAATTTCGTCATGGCATAATTCACATAAATTCCACCGCGATATTCTTCTTTAATTGGAATTTCGACTACAGATTTTTTACTCAAATCCAAAAAACCTTTCTCAATAATTGTTTGATTCGCCTCTACTTCATAATACACAAATGTATTTTTAGAACCCGATTTGAACTCAATTTTTGCAACATCTTTTGGTTCGAAAGTCAATTTATTAGGCGAAACTGCTAAAAGTGTTTTAATTGCATTTGCTTTCTTTTCATTCGAAACATAAATCAATTTATCCACTTCCACTTTTTGTGTTCCGTCCATCACAAAACCTTTTACAACATAATAACCTTCTTCAAAATTTGAAGCTTGATTAAATTTAATTTCATCAGAAATTTTTGTATCAAAATCACTTTCAAAAACCTTTTGATTTGTTGTCCACGTTTTTGGATTCATTTCGTCACCATAAGGTTCATTCGGAAATATTTTTTTGAATTCTTCTTTCGAATAAATATTATAATCTGTTGTAAATTTTTGACGACGAACTATTTCTTTTGGTGCATTTAACGAATAAATTTCGACGTGTCCTTTTCCATCTAATTTTTCATCATTCAAGTTTTTCACTTCAATTTTGAAAGCTTTCAAATCATCTACTTTAGCTTTCTCAGAAATAGCAATATTTAACGATATTCTTGTGTCTCCAACTTTTACGGAAGAAGATTCTGATTGCGTTTCTCCATTGATATCCGTTGCATTTACTTCAATAAAATAATTGTAGGTTCTTACCTCATCTTTCTTTTTCTCCGAAGCTGGTTTTGCTACAAATTCAAAGTTAAATTTTCCTTCCGCATCTGTTGTTGTATCTCCAAACGTAATTTCTTCTCGTTCTCCACGACCTGCTGGAATTGATCGATACCAAGGCCAAAATGTAAAAATTTCTTGACGATAAACACGATACGAAACTTTAGCATTATCGATATTAGCACCAGAAAAAGCAATCGCCTTTCCTTCTACTTTTACCTTGTCGTTTAAACTATAAACACCTTTATTTTTCTCTATTTCTACTTTGAATTTTGGACGTTTATATTCTTCCACTTTGAATGAATAATAACCGTCTTCATTAATAGCTCTGATCGAAAAGTTACCTGTTAAAGCAGAACTTGGCAAAATAAAACTTCCATTTACAGATCCAAATTCATTAGTTGTTAAATCTATTTTAGAAAGCTCTTTATTGTTAACATCATATAAAGCAATCGTCAATTTAGAATTTGGAATGATATTTCGAGTTTTATCTTTCGATAAATAATAAATTCCTTTGAAATAAACCGTTTGTCCAGGACGATAAATCGCACGATCTGTGAAAATCTTGACAGAAGAATCATCATCTTCATCATCACGATCATAATCGTAGTAATACGTTGAATAAATAGTATGTTCGTCTTTCACACGATATTGAAGATTTCTCCAGCCCGAAGGAATTGTTATTATTCCATCTTTATCCGATGTTAAAGTTTTTGTTTCCTTTTTATTATAATTTGTCAAATTAGAAAACTCAACCGCAACATTACTTTCTGGTTTTCCAGTTTCACGATTCACAACCGACAATTTATCATTTAAAGAATTTATCGCATATTTCGAAACCATTACATCTAAATAATCAATATCGTCTTTTGTGTTGATTCTGAATTCAGAATTATTCGAAAAAAGGACAATATAACGACCAGATTTTAGTGGATTTAATTTAACAATTGTCGAATGATTTTGATAATCTTCAAACGATTTAACATCAATTGCATATTGATCAACAACCTTTAAACTATTCAGAAATTTTTGCGCTTCTGCAATTCTATTTTCGTTGTAAACATTTAACGCTTGTATTTTATCTTTTCCATCAAAACCTTCATTATAAGCGAAAATTCTCACAAAAACTTGCGACAAATTTTTATGCGTTAATTGAATTGGTGTATTCTGATTTTCGTTAATATATCGCTCTGCTTGTACACTTAATTCTTGCGATTTTATCTTCGAAACTAAATTATTTATATTCTCTAATTCCTCCGAATTTGGATAAAGCTTCGCAACTTTTTGTTGTAGTTCAAAAATCTTATTTACGTTCGCCAATTTATCTTCTTGCAAACCATAATAATCTGTCGCTAAAGTTGCATACACATAAGACGAATACCATGCTTTTGGATATTTTGTTGCTAAAAATTCTTTTTGTTTAATAATTTCTTGAACCGAAGTCGAACCTCGGTTTGAATCAATTAAAATCAATTCATTGTACAAAACAGCATTTTCGTTATTTTTTTGTTTATTAATCTCAACTAAATCAGAAAGCAATTGATTTGCTTTATCTTTTTCATCATTCTCATTCAGATAATTGATATAATTTCTTGCTAAAACATCATACAATGTTGGCGTTAAATCAAATTGTTGTTGCGCATTTTTCTTATCATTTGCAATATTCAAAATCATTTTATAATCTTGAGATTTTGCATTTATTAATTCATTTTTTGGTTGAATTGATTTCGAAAAATAATCATTAATTGTTTTCTTAAAAGTATCTTCTGTCCAAAATCTCACATCATTTGTAGCTTGATTTTCGACATTTGTACGACTATTGATTTTCCAACGATTTTCGTTGTAATACAATTGATATAACTCAGCTAAATATGAATAAACAATCGCATTATTTACAATTGATTTTTCATCTAAATCCTTTTTAAACAAATCAAAAACGAAGTTTACATCATCTGTTTCATCAGAAGTTGCGACTTTTATTTTTGCTTCATAAAACAAAGCTTTCAGATAACTTTGTTGATTATTTTGCTTTTTTGATAACGTTTTAAGTTCATCAATTTTTGGTTGGATAGATTTGAATTGACCATTTTGCATTTGTTGGTCAATTTCCTTCCACTTTTGATCAATCGTTGGGGATTGAGCCATAAGCATCGAATTGGTTAAAATTAATAATAAAAACAGTAGCTGTTTCATAGATTCTTTCTTTTATCAGTAGATGCAAGTTACGGAAAAATGGTTGGTTGAGGAAGTAAAAAAATTATCAAATGGTTTATATATAGCACAAAAAAAATCTGAATGTTGCCATTCAGATTTTTTGATATATAAGTTGATTAGTTGTAGTTTTTATAAATCGTCTACGTCTAAATCTTCGTCGATTTGTAAATCATTTAATTCAGCATCTTCTGCAAAATCAATATCTTCTTCATCGTCTAAATCAACCATCATGTCTTTTTTAGGCGCTTTAAGAGGCATTGAACCGAAACGGTAAACCGTTAATGGATAATTAAGAACAGCTGGTTTATCTTCTACAGAAATTAATTCAGCCACAAATGTCCACATTTCCATAAAATCATATACAAAAGCCATACGATCTCCTTGATTAGCAAAAGCTTCTTTGATATAAAAATCAGCCATTGTTTCATCAGTTCCATCATCAGACATATCCTCTAAAGGAATTTCTTTTGTTTGGTTTCCATCTTCATCTACTTCATAGAACGACGCCAACTCCTCACCTTGTAAACTAAAAGCACTAATTATACCTTTGTACAATGTGAATAATGTTTGCTTCTCTTTAATTTCTATGTCTCTAAAAACATCCTCTTTTGCATCAAGGAATACACGAATTTTATATATCACTTTCTAAATATTTTTCGGTTCCAAATTTAAATCTTTTCCCATATTAATTACAAATTCTAATGCAGAATTATAATTATTTTCTACTTCGCCTTCTAAAATTGCTTCTTTGATGGCATTTTTTAAGATTCCAATCTCTTTTCCTGGCTGAATATCAAATATTTCCATTATTTGTTCACCTGTAATTGGTGGTTGAAAATTACGTACTTTATCACGTTCTTCAACATCTTTTATTTTTTGTTCTACAACTTCAAAATTTTGTTTGAAACGTTTTTGTTTACGTTCATTTTTTGTTGTAATATCAGCTTTGCAAAGCGTAATTAAATCGTCGAAATCTTCTCCAGCATCAAACAATAATCTACGTAATGCCGAATCTGTAGCGTCGTCTGTTACAACAGCAATTGGTCGAGAACTCATCATGACTAACTTCTGAACATATTTTACTTGCGGTCCTAATGGTAATTTTAATCGTCTGAACAATTTTAATACCATTTTTGATCCAACAAATTCATGCGAATGAAATGTCCAACCTACATTTTTATCAAAACGTTTTGTTACAGCTTTTCCAATATCATGCAACAACGCTGCCCAACGTAACCAAACATTATCTGTGTTGACAGAAATATTATCAACGACTTCTAACGTATGATAAAAATTATCTTTATGTTTCTGACCTTCAACCTCTTCGATTCCTTTTAACGCAACCAATTCTGGTAAAATATGTTGCATTAATCCTGATTGTTCCAACAACAATAATCCGACCGAAGGTTTGTCAGTCATCATAATTTTCTGAAACTCATCCATTACGCGTTCAAAAGATACGATATTAATACGTTCTGCATTATCAATTATTGCCTGAAAAGATTTTTTTTCTATTTCAAAATCCAATTGAGCTGCAAAACGAATCGCACGCATCATACGCAAAGGATCATCAGAATAGGTAACATTCGGCTCTAATGGTGTTTTGATAATTTTATTATTCAAATCTTCTACTCCATTAAAAGGATCAATTAATTCGCCAAAATTCTCTTTATTCATCGAAATTGCCAATGTATTGATCGTAAAATCACGACGTTTTTGGTCGTCTTCCAACGTTCCGTCTTCAACATGTGGTTTTCGACTATCTTCTGAATAACTTTCTTTTCGCGCACCTACAAATTCCAAATCTGTGTCTTTATATTTGAACATTGCTGTTCCAAAACGTTTAAAAACTGAAACTTGTGATGTATGTCCTAATTTATTAGCCAATTCTTTAGCCAATAAAATTCCATTTCCAACTGTTACAAAATCGATGTCCTTTTTCTGACCACGATTCAATAAATAATCGCGTACAAATCCACCAACCACATAAGTTTCTTGATTAATTTCATCAGCAACTTCTGCTACATTTCTAAAAATTGGATTTGATACGGCTTCTAAGATTTTCATTCTGCAAAAGTATAAGTTTTGAAATAAAAAACTACTCTCTAATAACTTTTACTTCGTTATCTAGACCTAATTTAATTATCGTTGATGCAGTGAACTGAGGTACAAAGGTTTTTGTTTCATCTGGATAAAAGTCAACACGCTCTAAAATAGTAGGATTAACTTCCGAAAACACTTTTGGAGAAGATTCTCCTGATAAATTAGCCGATGTAGACACAATTGGTCCTCCTAATTTCCCGATGATTTTTTTACAAAACAAATCATCAGTCATTCGAATGGCAATTGTATTATCTTCTGCAATTAACGATTGTGGTAAACCTTTTGGATTATCGTAAATAATTGTAAGAGGTTTTTCGTTCAAATCAATCAAATCCCAAGCTAATTCTGGCACCTCAACAATATTTTGTAACATACGTGGAGAATCAACCAAAATAATCAACGATTTTGATGAAGGACGATTTTTTATCTGATAAATTTTTTCGATTGCAGCCTCATTCTTCGCATCACAACCCAGTCCAAGAATTGTGTCTGTTGGATAAAGCATTGTTTCTCCTTGTTTTAGTTTGGCTACAATTTCGTTTATATCTGACATTTTCTTTGTTTTATAAATTTGAGTGCAAAGGTATTATAGGAAAGTTGAATGAAGTCGATTTTCTTCGAAATATTATTTATCGCAAAATAGATTTTAGATTTCATAGACCTTTAGATATTCATTTGCCGCTTTATCCCAACTAAAACTTCCAGCTCTTTTGATATAAGCTTCTATAAAATAATCTGAATTTTGATTGTATTGATTTAACGCATCTTCCACTACATTTTTCATATATTCTGGTTCAAAATCATTCCAATAAAACGCATCTTTTCCACCAATTTCTGGTAAAGACGTTTTATCAGATAAAATAATTGGTTTTCCAAAGCTCATCGCTTCTAAGGGAGGCAAACCAAAACCTTCTCCAGTTGATGGAAATAAGAACGCTTCGCAATTTTGCATATAAAATTGCTTTGCTCGTTCAGAAACTTTACCTGATAAAAAAACTTGGTTTTCTAATTTTTCTTTAGCAATTAAATCTTTTATTTTTTGACCATAGGCATTCGTACAATTCCCAGAAATAATCAAATTAAAATCTGGTAAAAATTTCATCATTTTTACAAGTGATTCAAAATTTTTCTTTTCAAGAAAAGCTCCAATCGTATAAAAATAAGGTTTTGAAATATCTAATGGAGATTGAAAATCATCACAATTTATAATTTCTGAAATTGAATTTCCATTATAAATTATTGTATTTTCTATTCCCGAAATATCAAAATATTGCATAGTTTGTTTCTTTGCATATTCAGAAATAAATGTGATAACATCTACTCGCTTAATCTTTTCTTTAAAATATTTAATGTGATTTGGACTATAATCAAGCGAATTTTCTTCCATAAAATTAACATCATGAATCGTCAAAACATATTTTTTTGGTTTATGACAAGGTTCAACTTTTATATTTTGATTTAAGGAGTGCCAAACATCATACTTTTCACGCGTTCTGAAAAACGGATTGCGCATTAAACTATAATATTTTTTATAATGAAATTTAGTACCAAATTCAGTCCTTAAAT
Source organism: Empedobacter sp. UBA5924 (assembly GCF_002431085.1). Taxonomy (NCBI): domain Bacteria; kingdom Pseudomonadati; phylum Bacteroidota; class Flavobacteriia; order Flavobacteriales; family Weeksellaceae; genus Empedobacter; species Empedobacter sp. UBA5924. The sequence goes on along the minus strand of NZ_DJDM01000044.1, from coordinate 20,498 downwards.
CTTCAGGTTTTTTGTAAAGTAAATAAATTTGATCATCAAAATTTAATTTCGAAAGAGCTTTAATCAATTCGTAATTAAAAACTCCGAAACCAGTTGCACGATTCTTTAGATTATGAGATTCTAAAAGAATTTTTTTTACCATAAGTTAGGTTCTAAAATTTTTAAAAAACTTGTTTTAAGTTGTCCTTATTTTCAACAAAAATAGACATATCTTTGACAGATTAAAATGAAATATAGATTTTTTCTATATTAATTATAATATTTTGAAAAATGACACAGAAAATTGTCGTAAATAATAATTATCAAACTACGCAAACTGAAATCAAATCCATTATTGACAATTTTGACTTGATTGACGATTATATTGCAAAAGGCACAAGAAATTCTATCAAAAAAAAGACATTAAAATCGGGTAAAATTGCTACGATTAAATCATTCAAAATTCCGAATATTGTCAATAAATTTGTATATCGATTTTTCAGAAAATCAAAAGCTGAACGATCATTCTTATATGCTAATAAATTAATTGATTTAGGTTTTAAAACACCTACTCCAATCGCATATGTCGAAAATTTTAATACAATCTCATTTTTAAAAAGTTATTATTTTTGTGAATTAGTTACATCTGAAATAACTTTTAGAGAATTAGTTTTAGATATTAATTATTCAAATCGAAATGAAATCTTGAAACAATTTACAAAATTCACATTTGATTTGCATGAAGCTGGAATTGAATTTTTGGATCATTCTCCTGGAAATACTTTAATTAAGCAAGTTGGAGAAAATCAATATGAGTTTTATTTGGTTGATTTAAATCGCATGAATTTTCATAATTCAATGAGTTTTGATATTCGAATGAAAAATTTTTCTCGTCTAACTCCTCAAAAAGAAATGATAGAAATTATGGGAAAAGAATATGCGAAACTTATTAATAAACCAGAACAAGAAGTTATTAAAGAAATGTGGAATAAAACACAAGAATTCCAGCAAAAATTTCAAACAAAACAAGCTCGAAAAAAGAAATTAAAAGCCATGATTGGTAAAAAACAATAACAAAAAAGCAGATTTAAAATTAAATCTGCTTTTTTGTTATTTTATCATTTCAGAAAACGGAATAATAATCTCATATCCTTTTTCTTTAAAATAATCGTTCATTCCTTCTCTATACGTCACTAAAACAAAATCTCCGCCCCAAGCTCCGAGGCTTTTTACAGCTCCTAAATAATCAGGAAAATGCAATTCTTTGACTTGCGAAATTTGCATAAAATCTCCTAATCGTTCTTGATATTCATCTAAAATAGATTCTAAATCAGTTAAATTCTCAACTTTAGTTGCTTGAACAACCAAATCAGAAAGCTCTTGAATCATTTTCCAATCTTTTGATTTGTTCTTATAATGATTTCCAACAACGGCTTGTGTATCTTGCTTTTGATTAAGATAAACAAAATAAAGTTGATCTTTAAAATTCCAATTCAATTCTAAATCTTCTACTTCGATAGGATTATTCGAAAACAAAATGGGCTGATGATGATGCGCACATGCAATATCATAACCACTTGTATTGAAGGTTAATTGATTTAATTCAAACGGATTTATTTCTATCCATTGACTAATCAAATCAATCAAAGTCGAACTACTTCCCAGTCCCCATTCTTGCGGATATTCTAACTTCGTTAAACATTGATAACTGTTATTAGAATCAAAAAAATCAGGATTTAAAATTTTAGCTTGTTTTAAAATATTTTGTAATGATTGACTTAATTTATCATTTGTAGACGAAATTATTTCTAAATCATTCAATCTAACTTTAGTTTCAAACCAAATAGAATTATCAAATTTAGTTGCTTTCCAAGTGATTAAATTTTCTATTTCTGATGAATTTTCCACAAACAAACATTGCCCATATTTTGTGGGCAATGCAAATGCTTTCGCCCCATCAATCACAATATATTCCCCGATAAGGAATAATTTTCCATTGGAACGGTATGTTTTCATTTCGTTTAGATTTGTGCCGAAGAAGTTGAGACCTCTCTGTTTATTTTTTTCACTAAACCTTGTAAAGTATTTCCTGGTCCAACCTCAATAAATTCACTCGCACCATCAGCAATCATATTTTGAACAGATTGCGTCCATTTTACTGGAGCAGTTAATTGAGCAATCAAGTTTTTCTTAATTTCAGCAGGATCTGTAACAGCTGTTGTGCTTACATTTTGATAAACTGGACAAATTGGAGTATTGAATGTTGTTTCTTCAATAGCTTGTGCTAATTCTTCTTCAGCAGGTTTCATTAAAGGTGAGTGAAAAGCTCCTCCTACTGGTAAAACTAATGCTCGTTTTGCACCTAACTCTTTCAGTTTTTCGCATGCTACATTAACCGCTTCAATTTCTCCAGAAATCACTAACTGACCTGGACAATTGTAATTTGCAGCCACTACAACTCCATCAATTTCTGCACAAGCATCTTCTACAATTTTATCTTCTAACCCTAAGATTGCAGCCATTGTAGATGGATTAGCTTCACATGCAGCTTGCATTGCTAAAGCACGTTTGTAAACTAATTTTAATCCAGATTCAAAGTCTAAAGTTCCATTTGCAACTAAAGCAGAAATTTCTCCTAAAGAATGTCCTGCAACCATTTCTGGTTTAAAATCTGGTAAAATTTTCGCTAAAATAACAGAATGTAAAAAAACTGCTGGTTGCGTAACTTTTGTTTGTTTTAGGTCTTCAGCAGAACCTTCAAACATAATTGATTTTATATCAAATCCTAAGATTTCGTTTGCTTTGTCAAATAATTCTTTTGCGATTTCAGAATTTTCGTACAAGTCTTTACCCATTCCAGAGAATTGAGCGCCTTGTCCTGGAAAAACATATGCTTTCATTGTATTATTTTTAATGTATGACAAATGTATAATAAAATCTCAAACTTCTTTATTTAACCTAAGTTTTGATTTTCTTTTCTATAAATTTCGTCCAAATATTTATAACGATTTGCAACAGAAATTGCATGTAGTTTTGCAATTGTATAACCATCTTTTCCATCTAAAAAACCAAATCTCACCACAAAATAATTGAAAAAACGATAAGCAGGCTTTATGGTATAATGATAAAATGATGGTTTCAAATTTTTGAGACGAAGTTCTTGTGCTCGTAAGCGAGAATAACTATTAAGTTTATCTAAATAATATTCTTCATCAATAAACGTATGATGTTTCACTTTTTGTTCCAAATCACCTACTGCCCCATCACATTCTAATAATTCATGAACCATCAAACCATCTTTATATCTACATTTAGATTTTCTAAAAAGACGAACAGCTCTCACATTTTGCTGACCAGAAAATTCTATTTTCTTATTCTTAAAATAAAATGAATGATAAGCCATAAAAGCTACATCCTGTAAATTTGAATTTACTTTCTTTATTAATTCTTCTTTTAATTCAGATGAAAGTTCTTCATCTGCATCAAAAAAAGTGACCCAATCATTTTTTGCCAAAGAAAGTGTATAATTTCGTTGATTTGTGAAATTATCAAACTTGCGTTTTACAAACTTTACTTTTGGATTTTGGAATGCAATTTCTTCCGTTTTGTCTGTACTATATGAATCTACAATTATTATTTCATCTGCATAACTAGCCTCATCAAGAAATCTTTTGATGTTTTTTTCTTCGTTAAGTGTAATTAGTAGAGCAGAAATTTTAGTAGACATTCTCTATAGTAATCTAATTTTATAAATAGAAACTCAAAATTTCTGTTTTTATTTTATTAATGGTGATAAGAAATATTCTAACTTTTCTTTAAACAAATCGAAATCAAAGATTGAATAAAATTCATCAACTTGTTTTTTTATTTGACGATTGTTTAAATCTCCAAGTTTTTCAGGAAAATAATCTTTTAAATGAACACTTGTGTGATGAATTCCATCTTCGAAAGTTGCCCAAACTTTTTTATCAATCCAAGGAGAAAAAATAATAAACGATTTTTTCCCTAAAGCCTTGGACATATTAATTGCTCCTCCATCATTTCCTACAATCACATCACATTCGTTTGCAATTGCAATAAACTCGCGCAAATCATTACCCAACAATTCAAAATAAACTTTCGATTTGGTTTCATCAGATAATTGATTATATACTTCTTTTGCTTGCGATAATTGTTTCGGAAAATAATTGAATAAAATATTGACATTATAATGTTGACCAATAAAATCAACCATTTTTGCCATTTGATTCAACGGATAAGTTTTTGAAGGATCAGAACCAAGTAAACTAATCATAACTGATTTACGAGTAGAATCAACTTGATGTTTTTCAAATAAATCTTTCGCAAAGTTTATTTCTTCTTCTGTTAAATACAATTTCGGTTCTGTTGCCAAAGGAATTTCAATTCCTAAAGGCTTCAATAAAGACAAACGATGTTCGATTGCTAAACCTAAATATGAATTTGGTTCGTCATGTTTTTCTACATTATCTGTATACAAAAACGTTCTTCCAATCTTTTTGTACGATATTTTTTTTGGTGCATTATTGATAAAAACATCTACCCAACTCTGTAATTTTGAGTAAGCATCAATTACAATATCATATCTATTTTGATTAACTTTTTTCGAGAATTTAATCAAATTCATCAAGCCTTTGTTTTCTTTTTCATCGAAAACAATTTTATGATCGATGTATGGATTATTCTCTAAAACAGGCAAAGTATTACTATTGATTAAATAATCAACAATAGCATTTGGATAAGCTCTTTTGATATTTTCGCACAACAATGATGTGATTAAAACATCGCCTATCATCTTGTGTTGGATAATCAAAATTTTCATAAAACATAGTTATAAAGCAAAACTACTAAAATATGTTTGATTCGAAAATAAAAAATCCTCAACAAAACTGCTGAGGATTATATTTTATAAAATTTATTCTACTTAAACCGCCACATTATGCTCGCGTAATGCATCGTTTAATGAAGTTTTTTTATCTGTAGACTCTTTACGAGTTCCGATGATCAAAGCACACGGAACTTGGTATTCACCTGCAGCAAATTTCTTTGTATAAGAACCTGGAATTACAACTGAACGAGCAGGAACATAACCTTTAATTTCTACTGGTTCGTCACCTGTTACATCAATAATTTTAGTAGATGCTGTCAACACAACATTTGCTCCTAAAACCGCTTCTTTACCTACACGAACTCCTTCTACAACGATACAACGAGATCCGATAAACGCATTATCTTCAATAATTACTGGCGCAGCTTGCAATGGCTCTAAAACTCCACCGATTCCTACACCACCAGATAAATGAACATTTTTACCAATTTGTGCACAAGAACCTACAGTAGCCCAAGTATCAACCATTGTTCCTTCGTCCACATACGCACCAATATTTACATAAGAAGGCATTAAAATAACTCCCGAAGAAATATACGCACCATAGCGGGCAACAGCATTTGGAACAACACGAATTCCTTTTTCAGCATAGTTACGTTTCAATTCCATTTTATCATGGTATTCAAAAATTCCTGCTTCTAAAGTTTCCATTTTCTGAATTGGGAAATACATTACAACTGCTTTTTTCACCCATTCGTTTACTTGCCAATCTTCTCCAACTGGTTCTGCACAACGTAATTGTCCGTTATCGATTAACTCAATTACTTCACGAATTGCAATTTGTGTTGACTCTTCTTGTAACAATTCTCTATTGTCCCAAGCTTTTTCTATGATTTGTTTTAAATTCTCCATCTTTATTAATAATAGCCACAAATATAAAAATTATAATCAAGGGATTTCATAGAGATTATTTATTATTGAATCGTTTTTTTAAATTTGCCAAATGTCACGAATATTAGCGTTAGATTACGGAGGAAAAAGAACAGGCGTTGCCGTAACCGATGAATTGCAAATTATAGCTTCGCCAGTTGATACAATTGATACATCAAAATTGATGGATTTCTTGAAACAATATATCGAGAAAGAAAACGTTTCTGACCTTGTAGTTGGATTATCTGTTCGTTTTTCAGGAGAATTAAATGAGATTGAAAATCAAATTCAACCTTTTTTGAAAAAATTTTCTGAACAATTTCCGTTGATTAAAATTCATCGTGAAAATGAGATGTTTACCTCAAAAATGGCTTCTCAAGCAATGTTTGCTGGAGGAATGAAAAAGAAAAAACGTCAAGAAAAAGGAATGGTCGATAAAGTGAGTGCCGTAATAATTTTACAATCATTTTTATCACATAAACTATAACAAATTGTATCTTTGCCGTTAAATTAATAAAAAAAGATCAGAAAATGGTATTACCAGTTGTAGCTTACGGAGATCCTGTCTTGCGTAAAGTTTCACAAGAAATCGATCAAGATTATAAAAATTTACAAGAACTGATCCAAAATATGTTCGATACAATGTATGACTCTAACGGAGTTGGTATCGCAGCGCCTCAGATCGGGAAAGATATACGTTTATTTGTTGTTGATTGCTCGCCTTTCGAAGAAGATGAAGATTATGATGATGTAAAAGATGAATTAAAAGATTTCAAACGAGTTTTCATCAATCCAAAAAAAATCAGTAGTTCTGAAGGTGATGAATGGGCTTTTACAGAAGGATGTTTGAGTATTCCTCACATTCACGAAGATGTAACACGTCCAGAATCGGTAACTTTAGAATATTTTGATGAAAATTGGGTGAAACATACCGAAACTTTTTCGGATATTCGCGCTCGAGTTATTCAACACGAATACGATCATTTGGAAGGAAAGCTTTTTATTGACTATATTTCGAGCTTTAAAAAGAAATTAATAAGTAATAAATTAAAAAATATAACAAAAGGGAAAGTAAACACGAGTTACAAAATGAAATTCCCTTCATAGACCCTTAAACATAATAGAATATGGATTTATCAAGAGTTATCGCAATTTCAGGAAAACCAGGATTATACCGTTTAGTTTCTCAAACAAGAGGTGGTTTTGTTGTTGAAGATTTAGAAAAAGGTAAAAAAATCTCAATCGCTTCTAACTACAATGTTAGTTTATTAGACAACGTTGCTATTTACGGAGTATCACAAGAATTTCCTTTGGCTGAAGTTTTCTTCAGAATTTACAAAAAAGAAAACGGAGGAGAAACGATCGATTACAAAACTTCTGGTGCAGAATTGCGTAAATATATGGAAGAAGTTTTACCAGAATATGACGATTCAAGAGTTTATGATTCTGATTTGAAAAAATTATTCCAATGGTATAATATCTTACACAAAAACGGATTATTAAACATCGACTTAGCTGCTGTAGAAGCTGCAATGGCTGCTCAACAAGCACAAGAAGCTCCTGTTGCTGAAGTAGAAGCTACAGAAGAAGTTGTTGTGGAAGAAAAACCAAAAAAGAAAGCTCCTGCTAAAAAGGCTGCTGACAAAAAAGACGCTGAAGAAAAACCTGCTAAAAAAACTGCTGCTAAAAAAACAACAGCAAAAAAAGATAAAGACGCTGAATAATTAGAGATGAATACACGTAAAGATCAATTACAGGCTTTCGAAAGATTGTTGGATATAATGGATGAATTACGTGAAAAATGTCCGTGGGATCGTAAACAAACAATGGAAACGTTGCGTACGTTATCTATCGAAGAAATTTATGAACTTTCGGATGCCATCATCGAAAAAGATTCGGATGAAATAAAAAAAGAACTAGGTGATGTTTTTCTTCACCTAGTTTTTTATTCTAAAATCGCATCAGAACAAAACAACTTCGATGTTGCTGATGTTTTAAATGGTATTTGTGACAAATTAATTCATCGTCATCCACATATTTACGGCGATGTAGAAGCAAATACAGAAGAAAAGGTGCTTCAAAATTGGGAACAAATCAAACTAAAAGAAGGTAACAAATCTGTACTTTCTGGCGTTCCTACTTCTCTCCCAGCAATGGTAAAAGCTTACCGAATTCAAGACAAAGTAAAAGGTGTTGGATTTGAATTTGAAAATTCTGATCAAGTTTTTGATAAAATTATCGAGGAAATTAATGAATTCAAAGAAGAACAAAATCCAACAGATAAAGAGATGGAATTTGGTGACATTTTATTTTCTTTGATTAATTATGGACGATTTAATGGCATCAATTCTGAAGATGCTTTAGAAAGATCGAACAAAAAATTTATCACACGTTTTCAGAAATTAGAAGAAATCGCGAAAGAAAATGGTCAAAACATAGCTGATTTAACCATTTCCGAATTAGATAAATTATGGAATTTAGCGAAAATTCGCTAGTGTAAACTTAACACTATAAAGTTTATTCAAATCAACGAAAACGTTGTAATCAGACGTTTTAACACTATTATAAATAACTTTTATCGACACCAATAAAACAAAGTATTACAAATTATTGTGCACGCACAGAAAACCGACATATATTTGCAATGGTTATAGCGGGCAATAGCTTGTAATAATGGAAGGAAGTTTGTTTACTAAGTAAACAGTTTTCTCATTTTTTTGTGGTTTTGATGAAAAGGTGACTTAAAGTCGCCTTTTTATTTTTTATCAACTTCTATGTAAAATCACAATTCATAACAATCCTTTTTTATCTGAATAATTTGTAAATTTGTAGAATGCAGTTTCAATTAAATTCTGAATTCAAGCCAACTGGTGATCAACCAAAAGCTATTGAAGAATTATCAAATGGTATTCTAAATAATGATCGTTATCAAACACTTTTGGGTGTTACAGGTTCTGGTAAAACATTTACAATCGCGAATGTTGTACAAGATGTGCAACGTCCAACTTTAGTTTTGGCACATAACAAAACGTTGGCGGCACAGTTGTATATGGAATTCAAAGAATTTTTTCCGAATAATGCAGTCGAATATTTCGTTTCTTACTATGATTATTATCAACCAGAAGCTTACATTCCTTCATCAGGAACCTATATTGAGAAAGATTTATCAATTAATGAAGAAATTGAAAAGCTTCGTTTAAGTACAACTTCCTCCCTACTTTCTGGTCGTCGCGATATTTTGGTTGTGGCTTCAGTTTCGTGTTTATATGGTATTGGAAATCCAACAGAATTTCATAAAAATGTGATTCAGATTGAAACGGGGCAAATTATCTCGAGAACAGCTTTTTTGCATAAATTAGTCCAAGCTTTATATTCGAGAACAGAAGGTATTTTTCAACGCGGAAATTTTAGAATTAAAGGAGATACATTAGATATTTTCCCTGCTTATGCGGATGATGGAATCAGAATTAATTTCTTTGGTGATGAAATCGAAGAAATCTCAGTTTTCAATGTAGAAACAGGTAAAACTTCAACTAAATTAGATAAAATTAATATTTATCCAGCCAATCTTTTTGTTACTTCTAAAGACACTTTAAATGGTGCAATTGCTGATATTCAGATCGATTTGGGTAAACAAGTTGAATATTATCATGAAATCGGAAAACATCTCGAAGCAAAACGTTTGCAAGAACGTACTGAATTCGATTTGGAAATGATCAAAGAATTGGGATATTGTTCTGGAATCGAGAATTATTCGAGATACTTAGACGGTCGCGAACCAGGAACTCGTCCATTCTGTTTGTTAGATTATTTCCCAGAAGATTATTTGATGGTGATTGATGAGTCGCACGTTACAGTTTCTCAAGTTCATGCAATGTATGGTGGAGACCGCTCGCGCAAGGAGAATTTAGTAGAATATGGTTTCCGACTTCCAGCTGCAATGGACAATCGTCCGTTAAAATTCGAAGAATTTGAAGCTTTACAAAATCAAGTGATTTATGTTTCAGCAACACCTGCGAATTATGAATTAGAAAAATCGGAAGGAGTTGTTGTAGAGCAAGTCATTCGTCCAACAGGATTATTAGATCCAATTATTGAAATTCGTCCAACACAAAATCAAGTCGATGATTTGATGGAAGAAATCAATAAACGAGTAGAGTTAGACGAACGTGTTTTGGTCACTACTTTAACGAAACGAATGGCGGAAGAGTTAACGAAATATTTGACAAAATATGGCGTTCGATGTCGTTATATTCATTCTGATGTGGATACATTAGAACGTGTTCAGATTATGGCTGATTTACGCGCTGGATTATTTGATGTTTTGGTTGGAGTTAATCTTTTGAGAGAAGGTTTAGATTTACCTGAAGTTTCTCTAGTAGCAATTTTGGATGCTGATAAAGAAGGTTTTTTAAGAAGTCATCGTTCTTTAACGCAAACGGTTGGTCGTGCTGCTCGTAACGTGAATGGTTTGGCGATTATGTACGCAGATAGAATTACAGATAGTATGCAATTAACGATTGATGAAACAAATCGTCGTCGTGAAATTCAAATGAAATACAACAAAGATCACAATAAAGTTCCGCAAGCTTTAAACAAAAAAATAACGAAACTAAGTTTAGCTGCAGCAGATTTTGAAGAAAATCCTTACGAACAAAAACATTTGATTCAACAAGCAGCAGAGATTAATGAAAATTATTCGACAGAAGATAAAGAGAAATTGGTACAAAAATTGCAGAAAGAAATGGAAAATGCTGCAAAAAATTTAGATTTTATAAAAGCAGCCGAATTAAGAGATCAAATTCAACTCTTAACCAAAGAATAGCACGTTTTTTTCAACATTTCAATGAAAATTTTTAAGAATACATTTTTTTTAACTCTATCGTTTTTTACCATTTTATCATCTTGTAACACACAGATTTTAAAATCATCTTCAAATAATGAATTGCTTGAAAATGAAGAAAGTAGTTTAGTTCATACACGTGAATTAAAGATTTTCAAGAGATTTGATACACCTCCAAATTATGAAAGGAATCAAAATTATACAGATTTTGGTAAATGGATAAATAACCTTCCGCTCAAAAACAATAATACAGCTGTTTATTCTTTTGATGGTCAAAAAAAATCTAATCCAAATATATATGTAGGAGTTTTAGATTTAGAACAACCCAAAAAAAATGTACAGTTTAATGCAAATGCGATGATGAGTTTGCGTTTAGAGTATTTCTTCCGTTCGAAAAAATACAATGAAATAGATAAATTGTCTAAAATTTCTACAAAGCCAATTCCTTACACTGACTATGTAAAAGGAGATTATTCTCATACGAAATACATGCAATATTTGATCTATTATTTAGAAAATACAAATTCAAATACAATTGCTGAATTATTAAAACCAATCTCTATCAAAGAGATTCAAATTGGCGATGTATTTTTTCAAAAGGGAAATATAAAAAGTCATGCTGTAATGGTAATTGATTTAGCGAAAGATAAAAATGGGAATAATATATTCATTTTGGCTCAAAGTTATTATCCAAGTCAAGACATTCATATTCTTTCTAATCCAAGCAACGATTTAATCTCACCATGGTATATTGCAAAAGAAGGCATACTTCTTACACCTGAGTGGAGATTTTTGTCTTCGGACTTGATGCGTTTTAAATAGCATTTTACTTTTTCAATCCTTACATTTTACTTAAATTTGTTGTTCAAAACCTCAAAGTAAACAACAATACAGTAAATAATCGATAATGCAAAGAGTATATTTAGACAATGCAGCAACCACAGCAATTCGTCCAGAAGTAGTTGACGAAATGGCAATTGTGATGAAAAATGTTTTCGGAAACCCATCTTCTACCCACGTTTTTGGTAGAGAAGCCAAGGCACTTATAGAAATGGCTCGAAAGAACATTGCGCAGCGTTTGAATGTTTCTCCTGCAGAAATTTATTTTACTTCTTGCGGAACAGAATCTAACAATACGATTATACGTTCTTGTGTAAACGATTTAGATGTTACGCGTATCATTACTTCGGATATGGAGCACAAATGTGTACAAGAAAGTATCAAAGATTTAGAATATCGTGGAAAAGTTGAAGTAATCCGTATCAATATTCAGAAAAATGGAGATATTGATTATGCTCAATTAGAAGAATTGGTTAAAGATCAATCTAAAAAAACATTGGTTTCTTTGATGCATGCCAACAACGAAATTGGAAATTTAACAGATGTTAAACGTATTTCGAAATTGTGTCAAGAAAATAATACATTGTTCCACACAGATACGGTGCAAACAGTTGGTCATTACGATTTAGATTTCCAAGATTTGGGAATGGATTTCGCTTCATGCTCGGCACACAAAATTCATGGACCAAAAGGTGCTGGATTTTTATATGCAAAAAAAGCTTCTCATCTTAAAGCTTTGATTGCTGGTGGAGGACAAGAAAGAGGAATGCGTTCTGGTACTGAAAATGTATACGGAATTGTTGGACTTTCGAAAGCTTTTGATTTAGCGATTGATGAGTTAGAAGCTCATGTAAATCACATCAAAGAAATTAAACAATATACAATCGATCAATTAAAAGCAGCTATCCCAGGCGTTTCTTTCAATGGATTGTCAGATGATTTAGACAAAAGTTTGTATGCCTTATTAAGCATCAAATTACCATTTCATGATGCGTTAATCGGATTCGAATTAGAATTAGCTGGTATAGCTGTTTCACAAGGAAGTGCTTGCAGTTCTGGTGCAGCAAAAGTTTCATTAGTTATGCAAACATTGTACACAGAAGAAGAAATTGATCAAATGACGCCTTTACGCGTATCTTTTTCATACGAAACAACAAAAGAAGATATTGATACCTTAGTTGGAACATTGAAAAAAATCGCTGAAAAGCATCAATTACAAAACGCTTAATGACTAATTTCAATCAACTTGATATTCTAATTTTAATTGCGTTAGCTTTTGGTTTTATCAACGGATTTTTCAAAGGTTTTATTTCTCAATTAATTGGTTTAGTCGGTTTTTTTGTAGCAATTTGGTTAAGTTTCAAATTTTATCAAATCATCGAAGTTTATGTCGATTCATACAATATTGTTGCAGATAGCTTAACTTCTTTGGTTGCGCTAGTTATTACATTTGCAATTGCTTTTTTTACAATAAAATTAGCGTCAAGTTTAACACAAAAAACAGTAGAAGCGGTTGGTTTAGGAATTATTAATCGTTTTGGTGGAGCGGCTTTAGGATTAATAATCTCTTTACTTTTAACATCAAGTATTTTGTATTATATCGATCCAATTTTAGAATTAGGATTTAAAGAAACAAAAGACGAAAGCCAGATTTTACCAATTTTGAACGAAAGTTCTCAAGTAATCAAAAATTCTATCTTCGAAACAAAAGATAATTTAAGGACAGAATCTCAAGATTCTATTCATTTATAATCATACAAAGGCAGCTTTTTCGAGCTGTCTTTTTTCTTAACATTAATTTATCTAGTTCATTTTATAAAAGGCACAAAAATTGTCTAATGAGATAAAAACAATTAATTTAAGATGAAAAAAATTATTACTTTATCTGCAGCTTTTGCATTAGGAACTATTGCTTTTGCTCAGAATTCTGCCTACCAAGATATCAACCAATATCCTAAAGCAACAAAAACAAACGAGCAACATATTATCAATTTACCAGCCATTGTTGGAAATGATTCGCAAAACAAAAAAGTCGAAATATATGTCGGAAAATACATGGATACTGATGGTTGTAATCAATATAATTTGAATGGAAAATTAGATAAAAAAACTGTAAAAAGTTATTTAGATTATTATAATTTCACGACAAATGGAAATGTTGCTTCAACAAATATGGGTTGTTTAAATGCTAAACCTGAAAATAAATTTGTTAGCTCTCAACCATTATTGTTAGATTATAATAGCAATTTACCAATTGTTATTTACACACCAAAAGGTTATTCGGTTCAGTACAAAATTTTCACGGCTGACAATACAACCTATCAAGCACAAACAGTTAATAATTTTTAATTAAAACAATATTTCAAAAAACGATTCTTAGGAGTCGTTTTTTTATGATTTTATTTTTAATAACGACGTATTGTGTCGTATAAAATCGTTCCTTTGTTTAAATTTTAAGATTATGAACAGCGCAATCATACTTTCATCCATCCTTTTTTTTATCATTGGAGCCGTTATCAGTTTTTTATATTCAAAATCGAAAGCAAATTCTGCAATCATTGGAAATGAAATTAAATACCAAGAACTTCAAAAACAATATGATTCGTTAAAAAATGAGTTTATCGAAATAAAAGATGATGCAAATTTCAATTTGGATCAATGGCAAAAAGAGCGCGAAAAAAATACAGAATTAACGGTTCGTCATCAAGAAGCAATGAAAGCTGTAGAAGAGCAAAAATCGTTTATGCTCGAAACTAATGAACGATTAAAAGAGCAATTTGAAGCACTTTCTGCTCAAGTTTTGAAAAGTAATAACGAACAGTTTCTTGATTTAGCGAAAACAACATTGGATAAACATTTTTCTAATTCTCAAAATGATTTAGAAAAACGTCAACAAGCAATTGATTCGTTAATCAAACCATTGAATGAAAGCTTGAATAAATTTGACGGAAAAATATCCGAAATCGAAAAAGCGCGAGAAGGTGCTTATTCAGAAATTAAAGTTTTCTTAGATTCGATGCGTGGCACAACTGATAAATTGCAAAAAGAAACCAATACATTAGTTTCTGCACTTAAAACTTCGCACACAAGAGGAAAATACGGAGAAATTGGTTTGCGTCGTGTGGTTGAATTTGCTGGAATGTCATCTTTTTGTGATTTTGAAGAACAAACTTCTGTTCAGTCCGAAAATGGTTTGCTTCGCCCAGATTTAATCGTTAATCTTCCTGGAAATAGAAAAGTTATTGTCGATTCTAAAGTTCCGTTAAATCAATATATGCTTGCATTTGAAACGGAAGATGAGAATTTAAGAAAACATCATCTACAAATGCACTCAAAAGCTGTCCGCGAACATTTAAAAAATTTGAGCTCTAAGGCTTATTGGAATCAATACACAGAAGCGCCTGATTATGTGGTGATGTATTTACAAATTGAAAGTTCTTTTGGTGCTGCGTTAGAATTGGAGCGAACTTTGATAGAAGATGCACTAAACAATAGAATAATTATTGCAACACCAACTACTTTGATTACAATGCTTCGCACAATTGCGTTTAGCTGGCAACAATTAAATGTTGCGGAAAATATATATCAAATGCGAGATGCAGGGATAGAATTATACAATCGTGTGAATGTTTTGATACAACATTTGGCAACTGTTGGTCATAATCTTAACCAAGCAACCCAAAGTTACAATAAAGCTATAGGTTCACTAGAAAATCGTTTTATTCCGCAGGTTAAAAAGCTAAAAGAAATCGGTGGAACTTTGATGGAAAAAGAAATTTCGGAAACTAAGCCAATTGATACAATGATTCGTTCAATAAATAACTTGGATATTCAATAATCATTCTATATTTGTACAACTTTTAGAGAGAATGAAAACAAGCCTATTTACCTTGATTTTACTATATTCTCCTGCTATTTTTGCGCAGGTGAATTTTGAAGAAAAATCTGTACAGGTAAAACCAAATTTAGAATTAAATAAAGTATATAACTACTCATTTACAGATCGTAACTTTTCGATTTCTGTAAATGACACGGTTTCTAAAGTCATCAACCAATCAAATAAATCGATGGAATTGGTTGACAAGAATGATTTTGCCAATAAGTATACATTTGTAAATGGTAAAAATCAATCTAATGATCCTGATGAATTTTACCGCGATTTTATCAATAATTCTGAAGGAATAGAATACGAATTCACAACAAATCCTTCTGGAGAATTTTTAGAATTATTAAATGTTCCTCAGATTGAAGAAAAATTGCTTAAAATAACAGATAAACTTGGCAAACAGCGCAAAAAATCTGATGATTATAAGGCAAATATTGCGTACATCGAGGAAATGGTCAAGTCAAAAACGTATGTTCCGTATGTTTTTGAACAAGAAATTCATGTTTTCAATTATTTTAATGGACAATATTTTCGTTTAGGTGAAACGTATGAAGGAAAATCAGTACAGGAAAATATTTTTGGATTTCCTATTTCTTCAACAACAAATACTTATCTAAAAGACATCAACAAAGAAAAAGGTACTTATACAATTGCTTCTGACCAAAATTTGAGCAAAGATGATTTTGAAAAATTATGGGAAGAAATGGCGTATTATATGTTGAATGATGCTAAACTGAATTTGTCACAAGAACAGGTAAAAAAAGAAATCAAAAAATATTCAGAAACAGTTGAATTAAAAGTAAAATATGAAAATACATACGATTTGAATTCAATTTTAATCAAATCTGAATATTTATTTAGCTTAAACATTGGTTCTAAGAAAACAGTTAATCAATTAAGTATAAAACTTTTAAATGACTAAGTTTTATTTTTTAACGAATTTCAAACTTCATTTTAGATAATTTGCTCTATTTTTGAATTAGTTTGATTGCTTATAAATGAAAATTAACTTTACATATTATCTGTTTTTTCTATTTTTTTCGATAAAAATATTCGCTCAAGATCCTATTCAAGATACAATTTCACCGGTTGTTAAAAATGATACTATTTTTAATGCTCCACAGGAAACGATTATTTTCCCGAAAACATATTGGAATATTGGAAACGAGAAACGATATAATGTAACAACAAGTGAAGTGAAATTGGAAGATGACACGATTTCGCATCAAGAACAATATACTTATAACGTTATTATTCAGGTTGAAAATGTCTATCAAAATGAAACCATTGTAAAGTGGAATTTTAGAAATGTACAATTCAATTCAAAATCATTTTTAAATAATCCTTTTTCGTTAGTTAATAATGTTTCGATTTCCTTTAAAATAGACCAAGACGGACGGTTTTTGGGTTATACAGATTTAGATAAAACGATTAAACAATTGGTTTTATCATCAGAAGATTTAGAGAATAAATATTTGGATAATCCTACTGCGATTGCGTTAATAAAAAAGAATCTTCAACAGTATTCTACAGAAGAAAATATTGTTAAATTATTTGACAAAGACATTCGTCAATTTCATCATTTTTACGGAAAAAGTAATTTTACTTTAGAAAGTGCACCGTTTGTTTATCAGTCGTACATGGACAATTTATTCAGCACTTCTCCTACTCCAGCGACAACAGAATTGAAATTGAATGAGATTGGAGTTTCGCAAACCAATTACATTATGTCAAGTTTTCAGGAAGCCGATAAAGATTGGTTGGCCAATTCTTGGTACAGCTATTTGAAAGATTTGGCAACAAAATTAGGTTCTGAACAACCATCTGAAAAAAGATTGAAAGACGACATAAAATATTACGTTAAAACGACTTCGCGTATCAAAGATAACGGTTGGATTTCGTATAGTATCGAAACCAAAAAGGTGAAATTTCAAGATACGGATTACACGTTAGAGCGTCGTTTTGAGTTAGTAGACTAAAACTCGCATCAATACTGATAATTCTTACATTATTAAATCATAAAAACTTCGTGAATCAAGATTATTTTTCATAATTTTGCATTCATTTTATATAAATTATATTCACTATGCAATTGTCTGAACAAGAAATTATTCGTAGAGAAAAACTACAACAATTAAGAGACTTAGGCGTTGAGCCTTACCCTGCCGAAGAATTCGTGGTAACTTCTAATTCTAAAGAAATTAAGGAAAAGTACGAAGAAGGAAAGGTTGTCAAGCTTGCCGGACGATTGATGAGTGTTCGTGTAATGGGAAAAGCTTCTTTCGCTGAGTTACAAGATAGCGAAGGTCGTGTACAGGTTTATATCTCGAGAGATGATATTTCTTCTTCTGAAGAAGGAATTGAGTACAATACAATTTTCAAGAAATTGATGGATATCGGAGATTTTATTGGAATTGAAGGATATGAATTCAAAACTAAAGTGGGTGAAATTTCTGTTCACGTAACAAAATTAACGTTGTTATCAAAAACTTTACGTCCATTACCAATTGTAAAAACTGACGACGAAGGTCATGTATTTGATGCTTTTACAGATCCAGAATTGCGTTACCGTATGCGTTATGTAGATTTGGTTGTTAATCCTCAAGTCAAAGAAATTTTCTTAAAACGTACACGTCTTTTTACAGCAATGCGTAATTTCTTTAATGATTGTGGATACATGGAAGTAGAAACTCCTGTTTTACAATCGATTCCTGGAGGTGCAGCAGCTCGTCCATTTATTACGCATCATAACGCATTAGATATTCCATTATATTTAAGAATCGCGAACGAATTATACTTAAAAAGATTAATCGTTGGTGGTTTTGATGGTGTTTACGAATTTTCTAAAAACTTCCGTAACGAAGGAATGGATCGTACGCATAATCCAGAATTTACAGCAATGGAAATTTATGTTGCTTACAAAGATTACAACTGGATGATGGATTTCACAGAGCGATTATTAGAACATTGTGCAATTGCTGTTAATGGAACTTCTGAAACAACTTTCGGAGAACATAAAATTGATTTCAAAGCACCTTACAAACGTGTAACAATGCGTCAATCAATTATTGATTTTACAGGATTTGATATCGATGGAAAATCTGAAGCAGAATTATTTGAAGCTGCTAAAGGAATGGGGATCGAGGTTGATGAGACTATGGGTAAAGGAAAATTAATCGATGAAATTTTTGGTGAAAAATGTGAAGGAAATTACATTCAACCAACTTTCATTACAGATTATCCAAAAGAAATGTCTCCATTGACTAAAAAGCACCGTGATAATCCAGAATTAACTGAGCGTTTCGAATTAATGGTTTGTGGAAAAGAAATTGCTAACGCATATTCTGAGTTAAATGACCCAATCGATCAACGTGAGCGTTTTGAAGCACAAATGGCTTTAGCTGATAGAGGTGACGACGAAGCAATGTTTATCGACCAAGATTTCTTACGTGCATTAGAGTACGGAATGCCTCCAACATCAGGTTTAGGAATCGGAATGGATCGTTTGATTATGTTCTTAACAAATAATCCATCTATCCAAGAAGTTTTATTCTTCCCTCAAATGCGTCCAGAAAAAGCTGCACCAGCTTACGAATTGACAGAAGAAGAAACTCAGATTATTGGAATTTTAAAAGCTAACGAAAACATTGATTTGAACGAATTAAAATCCAAAGCTGCTTTAAGCGGTAAAAAATGGGACAAATCAATGAAAAATTTAGCAAAATATAACTTGACTAAAGTAACTGTAAATGGTGATACCAAAACGGTTGCATATTTAGGAGAGTAAATTATTACCCTTTCATCTATATTTTAAAAGCTCAACTTCGGTTGGGCTTTTTTTGTATGTTTAATTCTTTTTAATTCATATATTTATGATAATGAATCTGGATTGGATACAACTAAAGTATCTATGAAAGCTACTACAATTGATATTTTAATAAAAATTAATAATGAAAAAGATATTTATATTTCTATCCTTTCTATTATTGGTACTTTCAGCAGTTTATATATTATATTTAGTTCGTAAGACTTTTAATAATTATGAATTTGAATCTTATAATGAACTTTATTATAAAGTTCCACCTGTAAAGAATGCACAATTTAAATCGCTAAAATCTTTTAATTCTGACTTGTTTTCAATTGTTGACGATAAAAACTTAAAGAATATTACAGTAAATTTCGATTCCAAATCAAATAAAGTAAGGCAAGTAAATTTAAATTACACATATAATCCTAAAACAATTGATGATAAAGTAAAATCAATAATAAGGATATATAATTTAGGAGAAATTATCGAAATTAATAAAAGAATGATGAAAAAAACTTCTTTTTTTTGGAGTCCTGAAGTATATAATTTAAAAAATACTAAACATGAAGAAATGTACTTTCCAGAGGACTTCTTTGTACATAAAACGGTTGTTAATTATAATATAAAAGGAAAGTTCATAGATTCAATAGTAAATCATAAAACCAAACTTTATGCTTTAAAAGGTATTGTTGAGTTAGATATTAACAATGATTATAAACCTGATTTATTAATTGAATCAAAAAACGAAAATTCATACATGGTTACTGGTTTTATTGAGATAGACAATAATCTATTTTTTCTATATTATTTAGATAACGATTCTATTAAAAAAGTAAGTGATTTATACAAGTTAATAAATTTCAAATAATTTCATAATTAAATATAACCACAATCCATGCTATAACTAGTTCTTAGTGTTCACTAAACACTCCAACACACTCAATTTCTTTCGAGCAGAAATACAAAATAAACCATTGTTTTACTCCTAAGCGCATCGGACAATCATCGCATGCCCATCCGTGAACTCACCGATGCCTATTCGTGAACTCACCGATGCCTATCCGTGAACTCGCCGATGCCCTTGCGTGAACTAACCGACTATACCCCATAAGATTACCTTCTAAACAAGTAAGTTCTGAGAGTTATAAAGGAAGCTTCCTTTTTATTAAGAAGAAGCTTCTCGTTGACTAATTAGAAGCCTCTTATCGACTCATAGGAAGCTTCTTGTTTTGAGTTCTGAGAGTATAAGATGTTCAATACTTAATACTTAATACTTAATACTTAATACTTAATACTTAATACTTTGTACAAAAAAGTATAAACATAAAAAAAGCCTCAAGAAAATAATCTTGAGGCTTTTAATAAA
>NZ_DJDM01000054.1:254-44082 GCF_002431085.1 Empedobacter sp. UBA5924 | reverse complement strand
ATTCAATAAAAACTCTACTTTTAAGTGTTCATAACAAGGGGAAGATTACAGATGCTGCCCCCAAACAATCCCACTAATCATCAACAATAAAAAGTAAAATATCTTTTTCATACGTCTTTCGTCAACTATTTTTAGAATAACGCAATTTACTTTAGAATATTCTATCAACCATAATGTTTCTAATTTTCGTGAGATAAACTATCTTTGCAACCTGAAAATTTGATTAAGATGTCTTTAGAACAAGAAATAAATAAAAGAAAAACCTTTGGAATTATCGCCCATCCCGATGCTGGTAAAACAACTTTAACAGAGAAGTTATTACTTTTTGGAGGCGCAATTCAAGAAGCTGGTGCCGTAAAAAGTAACAAAATTAAAAAAGGAGCAACTTCCGATTTTATGGAAATTGAACGCCAACGTGGTATTTCGGTTGCTACTTCAGTTTTAGCATTCGAATATAAAGGAAAAAAGATTAATATCTTAGATACGCCTGGTCACAAGGATTTCGCCGAAGACACTTTCCGTACACTAACTGCCGTAGATTCTGCGATTGTGGTAATCGACGTTGCAAAAGGGGTTGAGGAACAAACAATCAAATTGGTAGAAGTTTGTCGTATGCGCAAAATTCCGATGTTGGTTTTCATTAACAAAATGGACCGCGAAGGAAAAGATGCGTTTGATTTAATGGACGAAGTAGAACAAAAACTAGACTTACAAGTTACACCACTTTCTTGGCCGATTGGTATTGGAGCAACTTTCAAAGGAATTTATAATATTTGGGAGAAAAACATCAATATTTTTTCTGGAGATAATAAACAAAAAATTTCTGAAACAACGAAAGTTGAGGATTTATCAAGTCCAGATTTAGACACATTAATTGGAACAACTTACGCCGAAAATCTTCGTAATGAGATTGATTTAATTGACGGAGTTTATCCAGAATTTGATATGCAAGAATATATGGACGGAAATTTACAACCTGTATTTTTCGGTTCTGCTCTTAATAATTTTGGTGTTCGCGAATTGTTAGACGCTTTCGTTGATATTGCACCAACTCCACAATCTAAAGAAACAGATTTGAGAATTGTCGAACCTTATGAAAATAAATTTTCTGGCTTCGTGTTCAAAATTCATGCGAATATGGATCCGAAACACCGCGACCGTTTAGCCTTTATCAAAATCGTTTCTGGTAAATTTGAACGTAATACCAACTATTTCCACGTTCGCCAAGGTAAAAACATAAAATTCGCTGCGCCAAATGCTTTCTTTGCTGATAAAAAAGAAGTGGTTGATGAATCGTTTGCGGGTGATATCGTTGGTTTACACGATACAGGAAACTTTAGAATTGGTGATACGTTGACAGAAGGTGAAAAATTTTCTTTCAAAGGAATTCCAGCTTTCTCCCCAGAACATTTCCGTTACATCAACAATGCTGATCCAATGAAAGCAAAACAATTGGAAAAAGGAATTGATCAATTAATGGACGAAGGTGTTGCGCAGTTATTTACATTAGAAATGAATAATCGTAAAGTTATCGGAACCGTTGGTGCACTGCAATATGAGGTTATCCAATATCGTTTGGAGCACGAATATGGTGCAAAAGCAACGTACGAACCTTTCTCTGTTCACAAAGCGTGTTGGGTAGAAGTTGAAGATGAAAAATCAGAAGAATTCTTAGAATTCAAACGTGTTAAACAACGTTATTTAGCAAGAGATAAATTCAATCAATTGGTATTTTTAGCAGATTCTGCTTTTACAATTCAAATGACGCAAGATAAATTTCCGTCAGTGAAATTACATTTTGTAAGTGAGTTTTAAATTTTGGTCAGATAATTGAATTAACCAACTGAAATATTTTTTAGAAAAAATCTAAATGAAAAAGATCATATTAAGTTTAACATTGATTTCAGCGTTTGCAGTAAATTCAAAAGCACAAGATTTGAAATCAATTTTTGGAACATTAAAAAAAGAAGTCGAAAAAGTAAACACTCAAACGACAACACAAAATAATTCAACAGTAAAAGTTGATTCAATAAAAGTTGTAAATGGTTCAACAGAATCTAAAACAATTTCTGCAGAATCCTTAACAAAGTTAAATGGTTTATCTAACGCAACTGTTGCCTCTGGATTGAAAGAAGCTTTGTCATTAGGATTAACGGACGGAATAAAATCATTGGGTCAAAAGAATGGTTTTTATAATAATTCAGTTGCAAAAATCTTGATGCCAGAAGAATTACAAAATGTAGAAAAAACTTTGCGTTCTTTAGGAATGGGAAGTTTGGCGGATAAAGGAATCAAATTATTGAATTCTGCTGCTGAAGATGCTGTTTCTGAAGCTGCTCCTATTTTCGTAAACGCTGTGACATCAATGACAATTACAGATGCGAAAGATATTTTATTAGGAGGAAATAATTCGGCTACCAATTATTTAAAACTAAAAACAACATCTGATTTAACAAAGGCTTTTCAACCAAAAGTGGAAGCGTCTTTAGGTAAAGTTAGTGCGGATAAAGTTTGGAATAATTTGATTACAAAATACAATACGTTAACTGGAAATCAAATTGATCCAAACCTGAATGCTTATGTAACACAACAAACAATAAATGGTGTGTTTAACATGGTTGCAGAAAAAGAAGAAGGAATTCGCGGGAATAAAGCTTTGCGTACAACATCGTTGTTACAACAGGTTTTCGGAGCGCAAGATAGTAAGAAGTAAAATACTTCTATTCAATCAAAAAAACTCGTTACAATTTGTAACGAGTCTTTTAGATGATAATTACTCTATAAAATAAGACCAAGGTATATCAAATCTTCCTCGTCTTTCTGCTACTTTAAGCTTTTCTCCTTCAAAACTTGAGTAATACTTTTTATAATCTACTTTTATCTCTTTTTCTATAAATGTATTGTTCCAATCTTCAATTATTAAATAATAACTACTACCTCCTTTACTATTTTTCTTAATTTTTTTCAAAATCTGAGTTTCATAAATTTGAGGAGTAGATTGATCATACTTACAATTAATGAATATAACAGAATAAATAGAAAATACTTCAATTAATATTATGATAAAAACATTATAAACAAAATTTTTCTTGTTGTAAATCAATATTTTAAATTGATTAAAATAATAGATTATTAAGATTAATAACGCTATAACACTCGAAGGAACCCATACATTTTTATAATCTAAGACATTGTAATCCATAGCAGTTCTAATGATTAATCCAAAACAAGATAACATAAAACCTATAGAAATTGTTGGAAGATTTGGTCTAATTTCAGGCTCAATTGAGATCAAACCTCGATAATATCTAACTAAAATGATGCAAAAAATAGGATAAACAAAAGATAAATAAATTAAAATTTCATTAAAAAACTGAAAAACTAATGTACTCAAACCTAAAATGCATCCAATAATATTAATTAATAAAGCCGTTCTTTTCAACGACTTTAAATCAGTAAATTTTTGTTCAATAATAACTAAATCTAAAAAATTCATAAAATCTAAAAATCCGCTCAATGAGCGGATTTTCTATTTGTAATAAAATATATCATTTCCTATTAAGCTTCACAAGAAGAACAAGAAACTAAGTTTGCAACTAATTCCTTAGAAACTGATTGTGAACGCTGATAGTACAATGTTTTTACACCTAATTGCCAAGCTTCGATCATCAAACGGTTAACTTCTTTCACAGGTAAATCTGGTGGAATATTTAGGTTTAATGACTGCGATTGATCTACATATTTTTGACGAATCGCTGCTTGTTGAACAATTTCTAATTGAGAAATTTCTTTGAATGTTTTGAACACATCTTTTTCCTCTTTTGTCAATTGTTCTAAATGTTGCACAGAGCCACCATTCAACATGATTTCGCGCCAAATATCTTCGTTATCAATTCCTTTTTCTTGTAATAATTTAGTCAAATATTTATTCTTACGCATAAAGTTTCCTTTCGATAAACCTGCTTTGTAATAATTTGAAGCAAACGGCTCAATTCCTGGAGAAGTTTGTCCTAAAATCGCAGAAGAAGACGTAGTTGGTGCAATTGCACAAGTTGTTGTATTACGACGTCCGTAGCCTTTTAAAACCTCTGGTTCACCATAAATACGAGCTAATTCTTCCGAAGCTTTATCTGCTTTAGATTGAATATGCTTGAAAATTTCTGTTGTACGTAATTTCGCTTCCATTCCTTCAAAAGGAATCATGTTGCGTTGTAAGTAAGAGTGCCACCCTAATACACCTAAACCTAATGCACGGTGACGTTTTGCAAAACGATTAGCTGATGCTAAATAATGATTTCCTTCTGTTTTTTCGATGAATTCTTGTAAAACTGCATCTAAAAAGAAAATTGCTAAACGTACTGCCTCAGTATCTTTCCATTCATCGTATAGCTCTAAGTTCATAGAAGATAAACAACAAATAAATGATTCATCAGCAGATGAAGGCAACATAATTTCTGAACAAAGATTAGAAGCATTAATTGACATTCCTAAATCTTTGTAAACCTGTGGTTTATTTTTATTTACGTTATCTGTAAAGAATAAATATGGTAATCCTTTTTCTTGACGTGATTCTAAAACTTTCGCCCAAATTTGACGTTTATCCGCATCTCCATCAATCATTTCTTGCATCCAATAATCTGGCACACAAACACCATAAAATAAATTCTGAATTGAACTTCCTATCGATTTAATTTTCAAAAATTCTTCGATATCATCATGATCAATATCCAAATAAGCCGCAAAAGCTCCACGACGTGTAGAACCTTGAGAAACCACATTCATCGCAGAATTGAACAATTCCATAAACGAAACAGCACCACTACTCTTTCCGTTATCTGTAATCGCCGCTCCACGCTCACGCAATTCACCAAAATAACCAGAAGTACCACCACCGATTTTAGTTTGCATAATAACTTCTCCTAATTTATGCGTAATTCCTTCAATACTATCTGGAATATGAACATTGAAACAAGAAATTGGTAAACCACGCTCTGTTCCCATATTTGCCCAAATTGGAGATGATAAACTCATCCAACCTCTTTCTATCATTTCTTTGAAAGATTCTTGCAATTCTGGTTTGTATAAACGTTTTGCAGCCGCAGCCGTGATACGATCTATAGCTCCTTCAACTGTTTCCCCTTTCAATAAATAACCTCTATTCAAAATTTGTTCAGATTCAGAGTTTTTCCACCATAATTTTGGTGCTTCACCGTCAAAAAATATATTTTGAATGTCGTCGTGTGGTATTGGATTGTCCATAGCTTTAGAATTTATAATGATGTGATATTGTTAAATAATTTTATTTATAGTTGTGTTTTTGATAAAAAGTTTTGGCGGTTTAAAATAAATCGTCTGCCGAAATACTTTTGTCATGTTTAGTATAATCTACTGGTCTTTTTGCGAAAAAATCGTCTAAACTACTCGCAAAAACTTCTTCCTCAAACCAAGCCATCGGTTTATACTGTTCTTGGGAAATATGAAATATTTTTTTGTATCCAATTTTAGCAATTGCTTCATCAATACGGTATTTCATATAGTTTAATAAATCTGCTTTTGAGTAATAACCAAATTCTCCTTTCTCGAAAATCCAATCTAACATCATTTCTTCTTGGTCAATATAACCACGAACAGCAGTTTCTACCCAATTTTGATCTAATTCCTCTGGTAATAAACCTTCTTCACGAATTTTATTAATCAAATAAATCCCAGCATTTGCGTGAATTTGCTCATCTGTAGATGTCCAAGCAATGATGTTTGCTGTATTTTTCATTAAACCATCAAAACGTGTAAATGCCAAAATATTTGCAAATTTCGAGAATAACGAACTATCTTCGATTACCAATGCAAAGAACAATAATTTCTCTACAATTGATTTGTTCTCGTCACGCATAATTTCTCCAACAAACGTATTATAACTTTTGAAAATTGGATTTTGTAAGGCTACATTAAACTCATCTAAATAACCATTTACCTCCAAAATACGCGAATACGCTTCACTATGTCTAAACTCACATTCTGCAAAAGTAGCACCTAATCCATTCAATTCTGGCTTTGGAAAATAATGATACAAATCTCCCCAGAATCCTTTTACCGTTACCTCTACTTGCGCAATTGATAAAATAGAACGTTTGTGAATTTCGCGTTTCGCATCATCTAAATTGGCATGATAGTCTTGGATATCTGAAGTAAAATCTACTTCTCCGTGTACCCAATATGCTTTTTGGATTGCTTCTGTAAAGGTTAAAATTTCAGGATATTCAAATGGTTTATAATTTACCCTTTTATCAAAAATAGACATAGTTTTTTGGACTTTTTAGATTAATAAACTTTGGTAAAAACGAATTCTTTCATCAAAATAAATGAAGTTGGTTCTTTTATTTTATTTAGAAATTTGAACCTCAATAGGGTTACATTTTCGTTTCAATTACTCATCGATTCTTTCAAAATTAAGATAAGATTTTACAATTAAAAATTTTGTAATCTTAAAAAATAAAAAGGTTATCAACAAGTTGTTAATTATTTGATTATTAATTAATTATTTTTGAATTTTTATTCGTTATAATTTAATAATTTTTATCAAAACAACAACTATAACTTGGATTAATTTTCTATAATTTAACAAAAAAATAGGCAAGCCTTGTTATAGACTTGCCTAAAGAATATGATTAAATTCTAAATTTTATCTTGCAATATTTACTGCACGTGTTTCACGAATTACAGTTACACGAACTTGACCTGGATAAGTCATTTCGTTTTGAATTTTATCCGAAATTAAGAACGATAATTCAGCTGCTTTTGTGTCATCAACTTTATCACTTTCTACAATCACACGCAACTCACGACCAGCTTGGATAGCGTATGCTTTTTCCACACCATCAAAGTTAAGAGCCGTAGCTTCTAAATCTTTCAGACGTTGCATATACGATTCCACAACTTGACGACGAGCCCCTGGACGAGCACCAGAAATTGCATCGGCAACTTGTATAAGTGGCGAAATTAAAGAAGTCATCTCTATTTCATCGTGGTGAGCTCCAATTGCATTAATTACGTCTGGATGTTCTCCATATTTCTCTGCCCATTGCATCCCCAAAATTGCGTGAGGCAATTCAGATTCTTGCTCCGGAACTTTACCAATATCGTGTAATAAACCTGCACGTTTCGCTAACTTAGGATTTAATCCTAATTCTGCAGCCAAGGTTCCTGCCAAATTTGCCACCTCGCGAGAGTGTTGTAACAGGTTTTGACCATAAGAAGAACGATATTTCATTCGTCCAACAATACGAACCAAATCTTTGTGTAAACCGTGAATTCCCAAATCTAAAATTGTTTTCTTACCAACTTCGATAATTTCATCCTCAATTTGTTTTGTTGTTTTTGCCACAACTTCCTCAATACGTGCTGGGTGAATACGCCCATCCGTTACTAAACGGTGCAAAGATAAACGAGCAATTTCACGACGAACAGGATCAAAACATGAAAGAATAATCGCTTCTGGCGTATCATCAACAATCACTTCAACTCCTGTAGCAGCTTCTATTGCACGAATATTACGTCCTTCACGACCAATGATACGTCCTTTGATTTCATCAGATTCAATGTTAAACACAGAAACTGCATTCTCTATCGCTTGCTCTGTTCCGATTCGTTGAATAGAAGAAATCACAATTTTACGCGCTTCATTTTTCGCATCCAATTCAGCCTCTTCCATAATTTCTTGGATATGAGCTTGTGCTTTCGTTCTTGCTTCGTCTTTCAAGACTTCAATCAATTCAGCACGTGCTTCATCAGCAGAATAGTTTGAAATTTTCTCAAGGATTTCTACTTGTTTTTTGTGCATCGTATCCACTTCTTTTTGCTTAATGTTAAGCTTCTCTGTACGTGCTTGTATATTTCCTTTCTCAGATTTAATCTGATCTTTTTGTTTCTGAATTTCTGCTAAGTCCGTTTTGATTCTCTCTTCACGTTCTTTTACTTTAAGCTCAGCATCAGCTACTTTTCTTTCACGTTGATTAACAACTTCTTCGTGTTTAGATTTTAATTCTAAAAATTTTTCTTTGGCTTGAAAAATTTTCTCTTTTTTAATGGCTTCACCATCTTTCTCAGCATCATTAATCAAATTTTGTGCTTTGCGAGTTGCTTCGTCAATCAGTTCTTGATTCTGTTTATCAACTGATTTTTTTGATAAGAAATATCCCACCGCTGCACCTATGATTAATGTAACAATTGCAATAATTATTGTCATAATTGGGTCCATAGATTATGTAATGTTTATATATAAAAAAACCTACATTAGTAAAGTATGTTTTGAGTTAACTCCTGTAAACAGGATTTGAGTTAGTCCGTCAGTCAAGTATCCGCTGTCAAATAAATGAACCTAAAAGGTTGCGGCCCGCTTTCCGAACGGTGTTCACTCGGTAACAAAACTAGTGTTGAGTTAACCAAAATAGCTAGAACTAATGTAGGAATATTGTTTAGTGGACAGTTTCACAACTGTCAGAACTTCTCTTATTTTGCGATTGACTGATCAATCAATTCTAATAACTTCGAAATGCGCTCTGTTGTCATTTCTTCGTTATCTTTCACTTGCTTTTTCAGCTTTGCTTCACGTAAAGCTAACTGAATTGTCACCATTGCAAGCGCGTCTTGTTTGTCAGAAACAGCGTACTTTTGTTCAAATTGTTTCAAAATACCATTTATTTCTTCTGCACAAGAAAGTAACATTTCTTCCTCGTCAGAATTAATCGTCATTGGGTAATGACGTGAAGCAATTTTTATCTCAATTCGTTGAGTTGACATTCTTTTATTAATTATTAGTTTTAATTTGAGCGATGCACGTATCGACTTCTTTTATTAATTTGTTCATTCTTTGCTTCATCATTTGTTTGTACTCCTGATTTCCGCTCATTGCATTAACGACTTTTAATCGTTTTACTTCCTCATTTAAATTTAAGTTATTCGCTTGCGAATCTCTCAATTTATTTTTCAATCGGGCATTTTCTTCTTTTAGAGAATTGATTTCATTTTGCAATTTTTCCAATTCTTGTATCGAGTTTTCAGCGCCCTTCAATATATCTTTATAATTCCCTAGTTGGCCTAAAACACTTAAAACTTTGTTTTCAAGTTCATTAAATTTTACCATTTTTTCCATCTCCTGAGAATTTCAATTATTCTAGCTTCTATTGCAAAAATAGTATTTTTTTACTTCTAATCAATACAATAACCTAAATATTATCAGTTTTTTCTTATTCATTTGACAAATAGAGATTTACTTACATTTTTTGTTTCGTTTCTCTATTCTTCACTACTTTCACAACATACTTGATACTAAAAAACAAAAACAATACCGAAAGAATAGTTGGCAGAAATTGACAGAAAATAATCAAAATTGATTTGAAATAATACATTCCATCTTTCCAACTTTGTTTTAACTCATATCCTAAGTTGATTTCTCTATAAGCTTTCAAATCAGTTTGTGGTAAAATATTCGTTACAACTCGTGGTTCTTCTGATAATTGATACGCAATAGTCGCATAAGAAGTAGCATCATTTATCAACGCTTTATTCACTTTATTTTCGATTTGTTTCGAGATTTTCATTGCTTTATTGTTTTCATTTTTCAACTCATTTTCATATTTCTCAAAGGTCATTTCTTCATTATTAATCAAAATATGATCGATAATAATTCCTTTCTCCACTGCAAATTTGACATGCTCACGCAATTTATTTGACGGAACTTTCAATTCAATCAAATAAGAACGTTGAATTTTGTCTATTTTCTTAACGCTTTCTTCAGATAATTCAACTATATCCAAAGTTTCTTTGAAAAGTCTTTATTTTAGTGGGTTGTTTACTCATTTTATAGCAGTTAGTACAACATAAGTACAACAATTGGAAAAGTATGTTTTAAGTCTTTGTTGAGATTAGATTTTGAGCCATCAAAAACGAAAATTTAACATTTGATCTGGGCTTAAAAATGCGAAATTCGAGCATATATAACGATTTTATTTAGCTGAGCAGTACGGTTCATCAACTGATATTCTGCTAATTTGGAACAATAATAGTCCCTTGATGCTTTGGCATATCCATTTTGAAGCAACAATTCATTCAAACATTCGCCTGATTCCAGGATGACATAACCTAATTGCCTATGATAAAAATCGTAGGCATTTTTTATTTCAGTGAGTATGGTTATTCAATCTCAAATACTCAAAACGTTGGTTAAGTAATTTCTTGCCTCCCATCCCAACTCGATCAACAAACTAGCAGGAAGATGCGTTTTTTCTTCATCTATTTTTAATTTTCTATTCTTTCGGATTTCTGGTGCGTCTATTCCGTATAATCGAATTTCTTTTTCTTCTTTCGAAAAAGCGTGTTTCACAACCTTAGTATCTGCATCTTTGATTTCCAATACATTATAAAATGTTTCCAGGTAACAAGGTTCTTTAGCACTGTATTTCATTGTATTGCAATTAGTTACATATTGTCTATACAAATTTAATTATTCAACTTTGTAATAGTATTATTCTCAAATGTTTAACTAATAAATTTAAAGTTATGGCAAGACAAAAAGGACTAATGAAGTACATCGGAACCATTGGAGATGTACGTCATTTTAAAATTAAAGGACAACCTGGCTTTTATGCTGGTATGGTTGGTGGTCCAACTGCTCAGCAGGTGAAATCTGCACCTGAGTTTGAACGTACTCGTGAAAATATGAATGAGTTTGGTGGTTGTGCAAGAACTGGAAAATCGTTGCGTACCGCTCTTTCTCAAGTCATGAGTAAAATGGCAGATAGTCAAGTTACAGGTCGATTGACTTCAGTTATGAAGAAAATCAACTTAGAAGATGGTACAGAAGCCAGAGGTTATCGTAAAGTTGAAGTTTCTACTCAACGCCAATATTTAATTGGTTTTGAGTTTGACAAAAAGCTTTCGATTAATGGTGTTTTTAATGCGCCTTATGATGTTGAACATAATGTAGATAGAAACGAAGCGGAATTTATTGTTGCAGCATTTAATCCTGCTGAACTGATTTCTGCTCCTGCTGGTACTACACACTTTCGTTTAATTAATGCATTGGCTGTTTTATCGGATTTCTCGTTCAATCCTACAACTGGAAATTATGAGCCTGACGATGCTATTAATAATGAATTAAATGTTGTTGAATACTCGGCTTATA
The DNA here is from genome assembly GCF_002431085.1 of Empedobacter sp. UBA5924. NCBI lineage: Bacteria > Pseudomonadati > Bacteroidota > Flavobacteriia > Flavobacteriales > Weeksellaceae > Empedobacter > Empedobacter sp. UBA5924. Next base: position 32,903 of record NZ_DJDM01000054.1, on the reverse strand, counting down.
TTCCGTTAAATGCTCCGTATACCGGAAGTACGATTTCGGCAGCTTTACCAGGTGCGCCAACTTTAGCAAACAATGTTACGGTTGTGCAATGTATCGGTATTGAATTTTTTCAAGAAGTCAACGGAAATTATTATCCTTTCGCCTCTGGAAACTGTCTGAAAATCGAAGATGCTTTTTAAGCGGTTAGGTTGGTTAAGGAGTCTTTTCGATTTGAAAAGGCTCTTTTTTGTTTGATTTAAAATGATTGATTATGCGTGTTAAAATTGTTCGTGTGGCACAAGGAAAACAAAGTACGTTGAGCCATTTATATATTGATGGAATCTTTCAATGTTATTTGTTAGAAGATAAAATACGAGCCGATAAAATACCTAAGCAAACTGCAATACCTACGGGTGATTTTAAATTGATTGTCAATTCTTGGGGAGGTATGAATACCAAGTATAAAAATCTAATGGGTAAAGTTCACGAAGGTATGATTGAAATTGATCAGCTTCCGAATTTTGATTATGTATATATCCATATCGGAAATACGTATTTACAAACTGCAGGATGTCCGTTGACTGGGTTTGGTTTTGAATTGATCAATGGTGATTATCAAGTTACCCATAGTCGTAAAGCTTATGATATGGTATATCCTAAACTTTTGAAGATTGCCAAAAGCAAAGAAAATCAAATTCGAATCGAGAATAATTTTCAATTCTAAAATCAGAAGCTATGGAAAATGAATTGGTTTTAAATGTCCTTTTCGGTTCAGTTTCAAGTTTATTATTGGCAGTGGTTGCCTACTTTATTAAGCAATTACACGCTGATTTTAAAAAAATGGAAAAGGATATTACAGAAGTAAAAACGATGGCTTTATTAATCAAAACTGAATTTAAAAACAGTTATGATTTACTCAGTCAGCGTGTAGAATATTTAGAATCAAGAATTACAACTCTTGAAATGTTGAATCTTAAAAATAAACGTGATGAAAAAGGATAGTTTAAATTTAGTTGAGCGTGTAACCAATGAAACACCAAAATGGTTTAAAATCGTTCGTAATGTTGGATTAGCTTTAACTGCGATTAGCGGTACTATCTTAGCTGCTCCGGTTGTCCTTCCGGCAACGGTTATTACAGTTGCAGGATATTTGGCTTTAGGTGGTGCAATCGCCAGTGCTGTTGCTCAAACTGCTGTAAAGATTGATGAAGCAGATAATGATCCAAATAAAAAATAGTCTTATAAGACCTTGATAGGACTTTCAGGACTTTTTGAAATCTCATCTTAATAGGTGAGATTTTTTTATGCGTGATAACTGCACCCAATTATCTATAGAGGTGGAATATGTACGCTTTATGTCCTAATCTAAGTTGGAATATTGTCGAAAAAGATGAATCAAAATTATAAAATCGAGGAAGTGGTTTTGGTTCAAATTCAAAATTATCTTCAAAAGAAAAAAGAGAAAAAAAGAAAGTCATTCTTTCAGGATTGGGGGTTCTAAAGGCAAGGTTTACGAGCAAAATACTACCCGAATGGGTGGAGATTTTGTGAGAAACCCGAAGGGCTTGACCTTGACGTAAAACGACCACTAACTAACTTTGCTATCTTTTTTGTGAATTTTGGTGTGTCTATTCCGGAAAGAACGCACTGGGGCAATATGCGCATGTGAAGAAAAGCAATCCAATATCAAAATAAGGTGACGAGGGATTGTAGCGGAACATCCCTTTAGGGTGTTTTGCTACACCGAGCCAATTGGTGTGGGCTAATAAGCTATCAAGCAGCACAAAAGTGAGGGGTTACGGAACACGTTAGTGTGTATTACCGAACGATGTGCTGCGACTAGCGGTTTAGCGCAATACACCAATGAACCTTACTTAAAACTTTTGCTTTTTCTGAATCTGCAACCGCTTTCTTGGGTGGCGGGGTGCGTGGAATAATTAGAAATTATGAATGATGAATTATTGGAAATGCGTTGTGGTAAATGGAATAGCGTTCGGCACTTATGATACACATCTATTCATTATCACTTTTTTGCTTGATCAAAAAAGTAATCAAAAAAATCAAGACTTAGATTTTCGTCGGTCAATCATCATCTCTCGCCACTAAAATGCTCGATCATTCGCTATCGCTCAGCGATCATTTTTACGTTTCACTCAATGTATTGACACTCGTCTGCTAATCGAAATGCCATTTATTTAGCCTTGTTTTTTTGGTGGGTTTGAATGATGGTTATTGTAAAGAGATGAAGTTGCGCATTATTGGAGTAAATTATACACGAAGCTTCTCCTCTTAATCTCAAATGCCTAACGAGCATTTTTGTGTGTAACGAAAAGCCGTTCAAAAATAGGCTTGACTGAAAGGAAAGCTTATTTTAGGCTTGGTTTTGCGGAGTTGGGTGAATGAAGCGGAACGCAGTGAAATGAAAGTAAATTTTTTGCTTACTGAAATGGAACGAAGTGAAGCTAAATGAACCTAACGGAGTAAATCGTTGCATAAAAATGATTGTGGCAATACTGCTACTTCAACAAGGGCAAAAAACGACATGAGATACTCTCTGCTTCGGACAGGTAAAGGAAGGGGCTATTTTACATAATATGATTATAGTGGGCTTGTCCCCGAAGCCCGCTAGGCGACTATAATGCCATGTTATGTAAAAATAGCTTTGGTGGGCGGCTGGAGTCGAGTTGTGAGTTTTGAGTGATGAGTTTTGAGTTTTTTTGCTTTTGTTGGCAATTATAGTGATTAGTAGTTAGTAAATAGTGATTAGTAGTTAGTAAATAGTAAATAGTAAATAGTAAATAGTAATTATTGGGTATGATTATAAAACTTATTATTAATGGGTTTTATTATTCATTTTCACCTCTTATTTCTCGATACAATTTTCTTTTGCTAAAGCAACGAAAATCACTAGAAATGACAAAAAAAGCCCCAACTGAATTATTATTGAGTTGGGGGAATTAAAAATTTATTATTTATAGTTATTCTCGGAATATTACCGTAATGGTATTTCGAAATATAGAATTAACCGCAGTTGTTTTTTTGTTGTTACGCTATACACTTACTAACCTTTCAAATAGGCGTATTTGTATTACTAAATATCAATAACTACTTGAGGTAGTATTTTTATTTTGATAACCTTAACTAATTACTAATTAAAATTATATTTTTTCTATTGAAATTACTTTCCATTTATCACCTTTAAAAATAGCTGTAGCATTGATCTTACAATCGTTATAAATTATATGTTTTTCCAATAAATATTTCGGCACATAATAATCTCCTATAAATCCAAAATCTGGAAGTTCAGCTGTATCATTTTCATTATCAAATTCATCAAAATCATAATCATTTTTATAGTTTACAGATAATAGCCCTGAGATGTTTCTTTTTAAACTCGGATTTACCTCTGACGAATTATTTATTTCTAAAACATTTAATCTAAATTTATTACTCTTGTCTTTCTTTTTCGAATAAATTATTTCAATAAAATCACCTTCATTAGGTCGTAAGGATGTCGCTTCATATTTTATAATACCTTCTGTATTTTTATCAATAATAAAATGAAATAACTGCTTCTCATTGTTTACTCCATCTACAAGAGCAATAGATTTATTAAAATTATTAATTGCTAAACTTTTCTCAATTTTTTTAATTTGCCTTATCTCAGTTCGTTTTTCTCCTTTTATAATTTTATTGAATTTCTTAGCTGTGATAAAATCACCTATTTGAAAATTGTTGTTTGATTGAGGAAAAAATATTTCTACATTATCATAAGTAATAGCGTGTACAATTTGTTTTTCCTTGTTGATATATTCAACGTAAGCAAAAGTATTTTCTAATATCTCGTAGGATTGCTTATCTGATAGTTTAACAACCAAAGGAATATATTTAACTTCTTCAATTATTTTTTTTGGTTGCCAAGAATACGTATTCTCTACCTCTTTTTTTATAATTTGTTGATGTAATTTGAAATTAAAAACTTGACCTAAATTTGCATTTTTTAAACTATTGAAACGACTTTTACTTATTACAAATTCAATTTTATCCCCATTAATGAAAAGCATTATATCTTTGCTTTTGTCATTTTTCCATTGATCAACTAAAACAACTTCATACCATTCAAAATCAGCATACGCAAAATCTTCTGCTATTGGGATATAATTAGCATAAACTTTATAATTATGTGTCAAATTAGTTTCAATAACAGCGATACTATTTCTTAAACTAAAATACTCTTCTTTAAAACTTTTACCACTTTTCTCCCTAGAAGATTTATATGTATTTAATTCTACAATTGCATTTTCTGCAAGATTTTCATCGATAAAAAGTTTAGCTAACTGTAAGCGAATTTCTCCTAAAAAATCTTCATTTTTTTCTAAAGATGCAGCTTTAGCTAACAATCCAATTTTTAATTTATTATTGTTTTCAATGCATTTTGCTAATTCGCTCCAGATATAATAACTATTAGCTAATTCAAGAACCAGTTTTTTATAAATAGAAATTGCTTCTTCAAATTGCTTACTTTTTATATGAATTAATGCCTTTTCCCTTAAAAGCCATTCATCATCTGGAAAAAGATTAATTGCTTTATGATAGGCAGGAATTATCCAATTAAGATCTTGGTAATTATTTTGTTTTTTAATGCATTCAAAAGATTTTTTTAGTGCTTTAATCGCTAATGGTTTATATGTATATTCATCTTTTTTCGTTTCTTTCCAATCCTCATCACGTAATTTTTCTGGATTCCATTGCTTAAAAAACTCAAAAAATCGCCACTCCTCATTTTCTTTCATAAATCTTTCTGCTAGATTTAAAATTTCAGAGTGCCATTTAGAAGAATCATAAGATGCATATTTTGTGACATATTCATTAAATAAAGGCCATAATTGGTTAAACTTATTTTCTTTATTCAAATTCATCAACTCCCAAAAATATGGTTCTCTGAAAAAATCAAGAATTCTGTTATTATCCAACTTAATTGAATCAAATAAAAAATTCAAATCAATGTCAGCTTTGGAATTTATAAATTCTCTACATATACGAGAAATAAGTGACGGAATTTTATTACCATCTTTATTGCCATCTTTTAAATCATCTGGTCTTAAATTTGAAGGATCCCATAATTTAAAAAAATTAAAGAATTTAAAATCATTATTCGATTTAGAAAAATTAAGAGCAAAATTTAAAATCATCGAATGTAACATCGAAGGCCTTTCGTTCTTAAGATTCATATAATCTCTTAAAAAAGTTCTAACTTGAACTGAATTTAATTGATTTATATCTGACTTTAAATACCTATATATAATCCAACCATAAGCTTCGTGATGGACTTCTTCTAATTTATTCTGTATTATTAAGTTTTGAAAAATTTGAATTGCTTCAGAATGATTTCCATTTTTACTTAAATCTTCAGCCTTTTGAATTACATTATAATTACTATCAATTTTAGGGCGTAACTGAACAATTTGTGAATATATGATATGATCATCATATTCTTCAATCCCAATATCAACTAACTCCTTATATAATGCAGTTAATTGATTCGTATTATTTATTTGAATAAGATATTTACATAAATCAATTAACACCCAAGCATAAGCTTTTTTAATCCATTCATCATACTTATCCTCTTGATAAAGATCTCTAGCTATATTTAAACCCTCAGATAATTTTATAAATTTATCATTGCCTACTAAATCTTTTGCCTGATTACGAAGTGAAAATATTGTTTTAGTGTCCATATATTATCTCTTTTAAATTTGAAACTAAAGTTTCTGTGTTTTTTTCTAATATCACTATTTTAGAAAAAAAGCCTCTTGTATGATTCTTTACACTTGTTCCATACCATATCTGAAACTTTAATTTATCGTTCATTTTTCTAATAAGAAAAATATCTTGGTTATTACTACTTTTTAATAATTGTATGGTTACACCTTGTTTATCAAACTCTGTTAACCAATGTGAATAAATTTCATTTCTAAAATCAGTAGGGAATTGATTCGTGTTATGATTAGTTTCTTCATCAATTGTAGGAGTTGTATTCAAAACATCATTAACTACATTTTCTAAAAATTCTAATTCAGAAGAATCGGTTGTTTCAACACGTATATTACTAACCGCCCAATTTTTATTTGCCCCTTTATTATCAAAATTAACAACTAAATCTTTGCTGTCTTGATTAAGTCTTTCATAGAACGCTTTATTCAAATAATCTGAAAATGATTTCGTTGATTTTAATATATACCCTTTCTCTTCTATTTTTTTCGAAAATTCAACTATTGCACCAACAACATTATTATTATTTAAAGATGAAACTAGAGGCTTCCATTTCTCTTCAATCATATAATTATTAAAAGTGAGCAAGGCTGGTAATTTTACTTTTTCGTTACCATCTACAACATTTTCAAGATCTTCAAACGAGCAATTCATAAAAGGATTTATATATTGTGGATGTGTAATATAGACCCTTTTATTTGAAGATGAAAAAGCACTATAAAGCCATCTGTAATAGCTTTCATTACTAATTCCATCATCATCCTTACGGTGGCCTTTTACAATAACTTCGTCATAGAAACTCCCAATTGATTTATGAACAGTTATTGCCCAGCCATATGAAGGCATAAGCGCATTGATAAAAGGATCAGTTTCTCTGATATAATTAAAAATTTCTTTTTCAAAAGATTTATAGTAATAACTTAATAATGCTCTTACCTCTTTAGTTGTTTCAACTTTTAATCTACTCTCTTTACTTACAATTTTATTATTGATTAAAGTAGAAATATCATTTTTACCTTTATCATCTAAATTTTTATAAAATTCATTATTCAATAAATCGTTATAAAATTTACTATCTGTGAATTTTTTTTCTTTTTTGACTTCAGCAATTTTTATGTTTATAAAAACTTGAAAAGCAATTTTTTCTTCTTTTGATAAACCGTCAATGCTTTTGAAAAAATTATCTAGTATCCATAATTCTGTTTGAGGTTTACCTAAAACACTAAGACATTGGACTTTCAACTTAACAAACTTCAACTCAATTGGAGTTTTACTTTGTCTAATATCAATAGGATTACAAATTGATTCTAAAACTTCAATTACTTTAAAAAACATTCCATTAATGATTTTTGTTGGAATTTGTAAACCAGTATGATCAGGAATTGTAATGTTATTATTTGCTATTAGCAGGTCGTTTTTCGCAAGATCATTTCCATTATTTAAAAATCGATTTTTAATTAATAAATTCGTTTTTAAACAATCTTTTTTAGAATAAAATAAAAATGCTTGTTGTGGTTCATTTTCTAATGGATATGAAAACCATTGATTTAATTTATGTAGAATATCTGATTGATTTACTTCAAATAAAGTATCGTTATCAAAGAAATAATCTAAATTATTAAACATTATGTCATCTATACCTCTTGCAAGATCAATCCTTGTTTTATCCTTAGCATTATTACATACAAAAGGAATAGGCTTACGGTAAATAGTTATACTTTGACTATATAACTCTTCCAAATTTTTCAATTCTAAAGCAGAATCTTCAGACTTTCCAAAGCTTAAAGAATAAGGATCTCCAATCAATATGATTTTTCTATTGCTATTCGGATCAAGAAATTTCAACATATCTTCTAAAAGACGTCCTGTACCAAATCTTAACAATTCAGACTGATTAAGACTTCTGTTCACTAAATGAGCTTCACTGATAATAACTAAAGCTCTTTCATCAAGTGTAACATTTGATTTTAATGGGATAATCTCTAATAAATTATTGTCTTCATTATTGTTTACATTATCTTCTATACTTTCCTCTTCATAAATTTTAAGTTCATCTTCAACTTTAGACGTACCTCCATATATTACACTATAAATACTATGCGTTTTTACGTTTGTTCTAGCGTAAATTCTATTGGCAATTCTTGAAGAATGTGCCCAAGATTCTATTTCTGGTATATTATTACTGGTTGCTTCAGATAGATATTGTAGCCATTTGTCCCTTTGGCTAATCTCCATTGATTCTAAGACTAAAATACCGCCCGCCTCTTTCTGTAAAAATTCTAAAATTTCTGCTTCTATATCTTCTTTGTATTTTTCAGGCTCGGGATACTCTTGATCTATTGAAATCGCTGGAACAGTAGTTTCACTCCACTCTTTAGCTGGGAAAATCCTTTTTAAGAAATTAGAACTATTTAAATCATAAGAATTATTGCTCGAAAAATCAACTAAAAAATGTTCTAATTTAGATTCATCCAATAACCTATAGAATCTAAACTTCCCTGGCACTTTATTCTTTACTTCTATTGGACCAGAAAAAACATTAATGCTAGCTACTTTATTTGCTTCAATTTTGAGCTGAGGATATTGTTTAACAATATTATAGAATTCTTCTCTGTATTTTTTTAATTGAAAAAAAGGATTAACATAACTTCCTCCTTTAATTCTAACTTTAGATCGTTCTAAAAAATTTTCAATAAACCATTCCTCAGTTTGAAATTTATCCTCCTCTTCTGAAAAATAAATTTCTCCATCGTAATCTTTGAAATCAAAAATTATTAATCCATTGTTATAATATAACAATGCATCTGCTTGAAATTTATAAAATGTATCATTGAAAGGATTCCCAATTAGAGTCCCTTCATAGTTATGTTTATCAAACACTCTTTGAATGATATTAACAATTCTTCTGAACTGCTCATTCTCATGTGTATTTTCAGTTTTATTATTAAGTATTTGTAGCATTTGGTTGGTATGGTTATAAATATCAATTATTTTAATTAGTTTATAGCTTATTATTAAAACTATTCATTAATCAAACATCCAAAATTACTTTCTGTAACAATGTTTGTGCATCCGTGTAGAATGGTACATCTGTCTTTCCAAAAATAGTTGGTGGTAAAGTTCCGAATTCTGACATGTTCAACATTGGAACTAAAACAATTTTAGCACCGTTTTCAGACAAGCTAGAAACGCGATCTGCAAAGTTATTGGCTCTTTCAATGGCTCCACCAATTGATATATTTCCAAGTACTGCTAAACCTCCTTTCAAGTTCTTTTTGTATAAAGCAGAGATGATAGCTACATAAACTGCCGCCCCAATTCCATCCGTTACATTAGACCCTAAAATCGTAGACACTTGAATGTTGATATCAAAATTACTTAACGAATGACGTTCGTTTAAAATAGACTTTTCATTCGCTTTTAGGTAATTGAATGTATTTTTGATGTTCTCTTTTACTAATTGATTCGAAGTACCTGTAATGTTTACTTTTCCATTTCCTGGAATGGCTACTACTTCAATTTTAACTACCGCATTGTTTTCACCATCGTTGGTTGCAGTATAACATGTTCCTGGTGACAATGGATTCGCTTCAATTAACGATGAACCTTTTTCTTCTGGTAAGCCTACAAATACTTCTTCTTGAGTTTCTTTGTCGATGTATGAGAAATTGGTATCCCAGAATTCCATACCTCCAATACGCTTCAATTGCTCTTTTACACGACGACGCATTTCCATCGCAATCGTTAAATATTTACGGATGTCTTCTTTCGTATATTCACCGTGAGGATGTAATAATTTCACGAAACCAGAAACTATACGACGAACCGATTTAGCATCACGTTGTTTCAAATGATTTCCTAATGCAAAGTATTGATCTAAAGCATCGGTGAATGTAATCTTACGCTGTGACTTTAATAGTTCTGAAAAGAAATCTGTACTGAAACCATAATGCTTCGTGAAATTCGAAGGACTAAATTTCACAATTTCCCAGCCTGGTAAAAATAAATTGATACGGTCTAAGAAAGCAGTATCTTCATTTACTTCATCTGATAAAGGACTGAATAAATGTGAGGTTTGTAAAACAGTATCTACGGGCTGATTAATGTTTCCGTTTAAGATAATTGAAGCTGAACCCGAAATTTCACCGTTCTTCGCACGAGAGAATGATCCTGATTCCATATAGTCTTTCATTAATGGAATGGCATCTCTGTCTTTGAAAAGTTTGTCTGTACTCTCATCAAAACAGATGGCATCCCATAAACCTACAGCTCCGACTTTACCCGATGAGTTGTTCACGAATAATTGTGCCACTGTCCCTTGACCACCAGAAACTAAGATGGCATAGGGTGTAATTTCTTTGTAGATGTACGATTTACCTGAAGAACGTGGACCTAATTCTACGATATTAAAGTTTTTCTCTACTAACGGAATTAAACGACACAATAACAAATCTTGCAAACGCTCATCCATTCCTTCGCTTTCTGGTTCGTACCCCGCACTACGCAATAATAATTTTTTCCAATCAGCCGTATCAAAGTTTTTACGCTTCTCAACGATGGTTGAATTATCAAATGAAGACAACTGAATTGGTGTAATTTTACTTACAACGAATGGAAATACTTTTGAACCGATGGTAATTAATGGATCGTATTCAACATCAATAATTGCCCAAATACCACCCAATAAAATCTTTTCGTGCTGTTTTACCAATTCACTACTGATGTTGGCATTCTTGATATTCGAATTGACTAATGTTGCCCAATAGGTATCTTTGGTTGCATCTAATTCTACCGAAATTTTATCGATGATTTTATAACGTCCTTTTTCTCTAATTTTTGATTGGATTAAAGAGCTTTCTTCTGGATTGACATAATGATCTCGTAAGATGGCGCGAACATTTTCCAATCCCTCCTTTATTTTTTCTTCGTCGTCAGTACTGCAACTGTTGGCTAATAAATATTCCAACACAAAGGCTGGTACATTTGCCCCTCCTTTTACAATACCTACTAAATCTTTTTTTACCACGAAACCTCTAAAGTTTTCGATGGCCTGTGTATCTAAATTGTCTAATTGAATCATTTTTCAAAGTTTTTAAGTTAAAACAAACCACCTAAATCTCTTGCTGAAGATTTTTTCACGGTTACTTGATCTAGCTTTTCTTTTGTATTGTTATCTTCGATGATGACAACGATCTCATTTTTCCCATTGAAACCGAATTCTTTATCCCATACTTGGTCTTTCTGAATGTCTATTGCTTCTAAAGTTTGCACTGGCACATTGTTGTGATATAATACAATATTGATGGTACGCTGCACATCGAATAAAGAGTTGCCACTGCTTTGTGTTGCCAACTTCAATTTAAAGTATTCTCCAGACACCTCTTTGAGTTGGTCATTATTGGAAATAAAAATTTGCAAAGCAGGTTGTGTATTTTCTTTACGGGTAAACTTAAAATTAGGAATGATAACTTCCTGTGGTGCAAAACCTCCGTGCGCAAAACCATACACGCCTGGCGTACGGAACGGACGATCGGATTGGGCGACATTCACATATTGATATTGTTCGTATGGTTTTTCAATGCTCCATAAGATATCGTTGTGTTGTTCCTCAACCGAACGAATGTATCGTTCACTCTTGCTGTGATTACCCTCTATATTTACTTCTAATTTATCAGCATCAGATAATAAACCTGTTAGCACAAATCCGTGGTCGGTAACCAAATGTACTTCTTCGTATCCTGCACGCAACATTTCTTCAATCTTCGTGATTAATACTTTTTCAAATTCAGCGAATAGTTTAATGGCATCTAACTGCAATTTTTCTCCTGCACTGTCGATGTCTTTGTACGTTAATACCAAGATTGGATCTTGGGTTGTTGCATTGGTATCCACCAACTTTTTGAAGGTAATTTCTTTCCCAGTTAGCTGCACCAATTCTTTCTCGCGATCGCTTTGTAATTTTAGTACCCGATTATTCCCCATATACAAAGCCGACATATTATGCTCGGTTTCTGACGGTAAATCAGCAAACATCACTTGCTTTTGTACTTCGTACGTACTATCCACAGCTTCTGCTACCGCATTGGCTATTTCCCAACGCACTCCATCACCTACAATTACAGCAATTTTCTTCGTGGTATTCTTAATTAACTCTACTAAAAATCCTTGTTGATTGGTTTTATAATCAGCTTTGTAAGTAAACCATTTATCGATTAACTCTTGGTTGATGCCTTGGTAATATTCTTGAATCGGTTTAATGATATCCGCTTCGTTTAAAAAGGCTTGATACAGATTGCGTATGGAACGGTCTAATTTCTGAAACTCTGACACATAATACGCAATAACATCTTGCAAGTTGTAAAGCTTCGCAATTCTGCTAGGATCAAAACTTAGCACTGTACTGATGTCTTTCCACCACGTTGGCACCAAAGGATTACGGCTATTCATCCCACGTTTATTGATGATACTGTGGTATTTTGTTTTGAATGCTGCATTGTGCAAGTTGGCTACCACATCTCGCAATTGTTTACGATCGATTTCCTCAAAACAATGGTTGCTATCCACTTCCCAATGGTGAATGCCACTCGGTAAAGCGAAATGTTTGCTGCGTTGCTTTAATAAGCCGATGTATTGGTTGCTGTCTAACCAGTTGCTGTACCAAACCTTGTCATCTGCCAATTGATTAAGTGCTACGTTGTGTAGCAATTGTTCTACCACTTCGTTGGCTAACACCGAAACGGCTTTATCCGATTGTGGCTGACCGATGTAAGCAAATAACTTTTGACGTACAAACGCCAATTCTTCTACCGACTTGCTTTTTTCCCAAGCGTCTGGGTTGGCGATAAACGGCAATATTTCTTGTTCCAAATTAACGACATCAGCTAAGCCTTGAATAACGGCTTTCCACCATTTAATGTCTTTGCCTACGCTGGCTTTAGCAGCCGTTAATAGTTCTTCTTTGGTTAATTGAATTTGTAAACCTGTTTCTGCAAAGAGTTTTTGACGTAACCATTCCTCGGCGTTGGAAAAATCCAAGACGCCGTGGGTTTCGGTATAATCGTACAAAAAGCTCAGTTGCTTCTTCGGTCTTTGGGAGTAGATGATGGTCTCTACTTTTGGGGCTTTCTCGATGTCTACGCGTAAAAACAATTCTTCTTTTACCCGTTGCCATTCTTCTGCCAAGCTATGATTTAATTGGTGCAACTGATAACCTGCTTGTTGCCAAGCAGGAACTAATTGCGTTAATTGGCCTTCTGGATCTAGTACCACGACCAACTTTCTGCGGCTCAACTGATGTTGAAGCTCTTGTTGTATCCATTGATCTACCATTACCAGTCTGCGTTTAGATATTTTGTTAATTGAGGTGCTTTTAAAATGTCTGCTTTTATCATACCTTTTTTCTGTAAAGGCGCAATATTTTTCGCTACCCCACTGTCTAAAATAGGATTGTAGTTTTCTGCAATCAAATCGTCTAATTTGGCTTCGAAAGCCTCTAACTCGATTAATTGATTGGCGATTAATTCTTTTTCCGCTTGTGCTGCTGCCGATTCTGCCTCGCGAATATCCGTTTGGCGCAATTGCAACTGCTCTCTGCGTTTGGCTACATACACCGATTTTAGTTTGAAGATACTATCGCGGTTCCATTGGTAAATGGACGTGTACACCTCAAATGCTTTGTACTTGCCTGAAGACAGATGCCAAATGAATGGCGTCTTAGGTAAATTTGGAAATAAATTCAAATGATTGGCCAATTCTTCAAAGAAGTTGTCTTCTAAGTATTTTTCCAACGGTTTGCCTAAAAGTGTATCTAACTCAGCAATTTGTGCCGCTTTAAAACCTTGCTCGTGTAAGTGTGCTACTAAACGATCTAATAAACGTGTTTCTAAGGCTTGTTGGTACAATGGAATAATCCCATCATCGTCTTGTGCCAATAAGGTACGGATATGATCGGTTACAAACTCTAAAGCTATTTCTTTGGCTTTACCCATTGGTAAGATATTGGCTTCTTTGAACCAATACCATACGTTAATTGGATTGACTTGATGACGGATACAGAATTCTTCAAAATCGTTATTGGATTGGTATAAGGTTTTAAAGCTTTCTTTTATCTCCTTCACCAAGCTCTCTTCAAATGTAGTGATATCTAACCCTTTGATGTAATCTACTACTTCTGGTAAAGGATTGTCTAAGCCTGTTAAAAACTCTTTTTGAGCTGCTTCTAAGACAGGTAATGATCCGATGGATTTTCCTAATTTGTATTCTACTTCAATTTTATCTAATTCAGATAAATTATAAATTTTGTATACACATTCATTAATTAAGGCTTCATTTAGAATAATTTCGGAATTTAATCTATTTTCAAAATCTAAATATATTAAAAGATTTCCTTCATATTTTCTTATTGGGGATTCTTTATATAATGGTTCTATTAATTTATATTCATTAATTGATTTTTTATTATTAATATTCTTAATTGCTAAATTTTCAAGTAATCTATTTGTATCTGAATCTGGAAGTACAAAAGGAATTCTCTTCAAATCACCAGCTTGTTTATTAACTGTTGGATTTAGACAATTTAGAATATATGTTACAAGTTTAGAATTCAAATATGATAAAATTGATAATAGTTCATTTTCATTATTGGCAAATAAATTCATTGTACCATTATCAACAAACTCAATATCTGATTTAATTCTAAATGAAGCTCCCTTTGTAGATTGTCTTCCAGATGTTATACCAAAAAGTTTTTGTCTATTTTTTTCGACATCAGAAATTTGTAAACATGATTTATTTATTATTAACCATTTATTGCCATACCATTTATTAAATGCTCCACCTTTAAGATAAACTGCATAGTTATCTTTGTTATCAACCTCCCAATGAAAAAGTGTAGTATCATTATTTTTCAATTGAATACCAACCGCAACGCCTTTTCCAACATCAGATAATACTTTGAGATCAAACTTCTCTCTAAACTCATCGGAAATCCAATAGATAAACGGCCAAGAATCAATAATTTTTAGTTTTTCTTGGTCGAGGAAGTAAACACGATCGTTCGCAACATCATTTATAACATCATCATAAACTTCAACAAATTTCGCATAACGATGCCCTTCATAAATATCATTTAATTTAATAAACTGAGCAGGTTTTTCTGTTTTCTTTTTGTTTAGAATATACATTGAAGCATCCACACGCGCAGACTGGTGGAACATCCCTAAATATCCCCATTCAACAAAGAAATCAATAGAAGTTTTCTCAATGATATATTTACGTACATCTTCAAATGTTTTGATATACATAAATGTTGGAGGGTGAACCATTGCCACATTACCATCTTCTGTGGTTAGCTCGCAACAACGCTTGATAAACGTTGCGTATAAATTGGTATGAAACTTATAGGGTTTCTTGTAATGTTTTTCTACAAATTCTTTTAATTCAGGCCCAAAATCTGCCGAGTCGGTATACGGTGGGTTGGCCACCGCTACATCGTATTTATTGGTCAACACATCCAAATAGGTTACGGCATTGGATGCTTGTACATCCATAAAATTATGGTTACCTGAGCTAGCGTGCTCTGCAATGGCTTTCTTTAAATTATCAATAAATGTCTTGCGGAATTCTTGATAAGTATGTTGTTCTTGGGATGTAAATAGATCAACCATACGATTGTCAAATACCGAAAGTTGGCTTTCTACAATTTCTTCAATACGAATTAAAGCCCCAAACTTATGTGCTTGTTGCAAATCGTCCCATAAACTGATAACTACTTTTTCTATTGCTTGTTCAGCACCCGTCTTTTTCTCGTCAGAAGGGAAGAAAATGTGTTTTACCTTTTGGTATTCAGGTAAGAAAAAATCCGAACTTACTAAGTTAAAATGGTTGATTTTGATGTTACGCTTTTTACGTCTTGCCTTAATGTAAAGTCCTAATTGCGCAATTTGAGCGGCACGGTTGTCTAAATCTACCCCGAATAAATTGTGTTCTAAAATTAATTTCGGAATATCGCGTTCCTCGTAATCGGCACCATAATTATCAATCTGATCTTGGTACAAATCGTAGAATACATCGAAGGCATACAATAAGAAATTTCCCGATCCCATGGCAGGATCGATTAATTTGATGTCGTGTAATGGTTTGATGTCACGCACACGCTCGGTTGGTGCATTGGCAATGGCGTATTTGTTTTTGATGTCCGAATGTGGATAGATCTCCAAATACTGTTTCCCCAAACTGTTATCGACTAAGAATTTCACCACCCATTTTGGTGTATATACCTGTGATTGAATAGATACTTTGTCGTATTCTGTTTTGGTTTTCGAGTCTTTGTGGGCTACTTTTTTGTAATTGTTGTAACTTTCGTACAACCAACCCAACACATCATCCGATTTCCAAATTTCAGGATCGATGTCTTTTTCGTCTGCTTCTACGGCATTAAATGCATCAATGATGGCTTTCAGTTCGATGGCCGTTGGCAACAAATGGTAATAATGCGAAAGACTGTATAACGGTAAATTTTCAGCCAAATTTTGGAATTCGTACTGGATGAAATCCACTAATCCTTCTTGCTCTTCGTTGCGTTTTTCTGGATATTGCTCCAAATAAGCCGAATGGGCAAATGAACGATTTCCGTTTTCAGGACGTTGGGTGATGGTTTCAGGAATTAGGGTAAAAGCTTCTAAAACCTTTAAAGCAGCGATACGGTTGAATAAGGTAAACGTTAATTCGTCTACCAACTTCTCGTAGGCTTTTTCTGTTGTTCCTGTTTCTTCTTTTAGTGATTGGAATACTTCTAGTAAGCGTTCCTTTTCTTTTTGTTGTTCTGATGAAAGGTTAACTTCTACAGCATTTATAGCAATGCCTAAGCGGCCCAATCTGTTTTCTACAGCAGACTGAACCGTTTGGCGTATATGATTTGTATGATCCGATAGTTTCATTAATTCTAGCGTTTTCTATATGGTTTTTAGTTTTCGAATTCAATCTCATCGTCCGGCTTCGCATTGGCTACTTTTTGTAACTCTTTGGTCAACCATTCTTTATATGCTACTACCGTTAAGTTTTTAGCAGGAAGTTGCGCTTTAATTTTACGAATAACTGGTTTAGCAGGTTCTTGTACTACTCCAGAAGGTGCTTCACCATCTGTTGCTGGTGCAGGTGTTGGCTTAGGAATTGTTGTTAAAATCGATGCTTTTTGAATGTCTAAATCCACATCCTTTTGATTGATTAAAGCTGTTGCCGTTGCATACTCAGAATACGAGAACCCCGATTTTTTATTGACGATAGAAAAATCTAAATCTAACTCCGTAACCGCACGTTGCGCTGCAAACTGTAGATGTTGTTTTACAATTTGCAAAATCCCTGCATTTTGGTTGTTTGGCAAGGCTTCAATATCCAATTGAATGGCTTCTGCTTTGGTTTGTAGTTTTTTAAATTCTACCGCATATTGCTCTATTAAGGCTTTAAACTTCGCGTGGTATTTATCCTTAATTTCCTGTGCCAATTGTTGCAATTGAGGAAATGCCTTGGTAATGTCCGTTTTTAAAATAGATTCGTATTCTTCCATTTTATCGGCTAAAGAAGTATCCAACGCATTGGCTTTGTTTAAATCTGTTTTTACCTCTTGGATGTACGTTGCCCACGTTTGTAGTTTGCTTAAATTATTTTTCACAAACTTCTCCATTTTATCTACCTTAAGAATAGCACTTTCTAGCTCTTCTTTTTGGCTGATAAAATCGTTAGCATGACTAATGTAATTATCCGGCGTTACATTGCTTGTAAATGCATTGATGTAATCTTTGTATTCTTTCGCTTTTGGGAAGTACACCGCAAAATCTTTAACGTTGTCCGTCAGATTTTGAATTTTATGGATGTAGATCTTGGCTAAATCTTTAATGGCCGTAGCCAATTGAAAATCGTTGGTATTATAATCTATTTTGTATCCTTCTTGCTTTTGAATAACGTATTCTAACTCATTATTCAAGAAGAATTCTACTATTTGCTTTTTCTGATGAGCTGTTAAAGATTGGGTATTGGCTTTGAAAGACGCTTTCTTAAATTCATTGGCTTTTGAGAAAACATCTAATGCACCTTTATCTGTAACCGCATAAATTGGATTGGTTTGCGTAGGCGTTTTTACCGCCAAACGACCAGCGCGTAACAAGGCAGCTAAAGTTACTAGAATGGTACCGTAAGCGTATCCTGTTGGTGCGCCAGCTAATTTAGCTTCGATGTCTGTCCCTGCTACAAACGAATTGCGAATGATGTGAGTTACTTCTTCTACCACACTTAAATTTTCGCCAATAAAGTTGCCGTTCGCATCGAAAAATGCAAACTCTTTACTGTTGAATAATGTTTGTAAGCGACTTGGGCTTTGTTCTTTAATGACCTGTAGCGCAATCGCTTCTGGCATCTGACTTTGTAAACGCTTATTGTACACGTTAGAAACCATTTTCTTCTGTAAGCTTTGCACTTCCGAAGCGTAATTGCTGTCGTTTAAGATCGACGTATTGAAACAATAAATCAAGGTTGAAGAAGCCAAGGCTTTATCAATCGCATTTTTTAAAGTGTGTTCCTTGTCTTCTTTATTACGTAATAAATTTTGAACTACTTTCCCTTCTTCAGTACCTTTGTTCGGGTACTTTTGCTCCACTTGCTCAATACGAATAATGCCATCAATCAGTTTATCAATCTCAATAAAATGATCATTCTCTGGATACAATACCGCTAAGCCTTTATGCTCGTCGTATTGGGTTTTCAACTCATTGATTTCAGCTACACGATTTTCGGACATCGTGTATAAGCTTTTCACTTGAATGGCTAGTTCTTTTACATTTGGATTCAATAAATCATCCTTATCGTCTGAATGTACATTAAAGTTGAATTTAATACCATCCGTAACACTTCCCAGTTGTTGAATTAAACTTGATTTTTTATAGTAATCGATTAAACGTCCTTTCTTTAAATAGCCTTGTACTGCATAGCTATTCATTTCATCCAAAATCTTTTGCTCTACATCAGAGGTAATTTTGAATGCGTTATCACTTTCTATTACAATTTTAGCATCTACTAAAACTTGTAAAGCTTCTTTAATTTCGTTTTGCTTCTTAATAACATCATCTGCATTATTGAAATACGCTTTCGAAATATTTAGCACCGAGGTTTTTACCACTTCCGATTCACTCAAGAAGTTGATCGTTTCTAAAAGTTTGCGGCCATTGATGCTATTATTATCTAATACTTTTTCGGCTGCGCTGTAACGACTTGACAAACGAATATCGGGTTGGTTATTCGCTTCACGAGCAATTTGCCATCCCGTTACGGTGTTATATAGTTCATCTTCTTTTACTAACTTTCTTACAATATCAAAAGTCGTGATAATCATACCACGAGCCGCTACTTTGGTAGAAGCATAACCTTTGGTACCAAATAAGAAGTTTTGTAACAGACTGAATTGATTTTCGTAAAACGGGTAATATGAAGTATACGAATCAACTGTAGCCGTATTGGAAATACCATAGCCGTTTAAATTAGAATGGTCTCCAATTTTACCCGAATTCGATTGATAATAATCGTTTAATAAATTTACGCCTTCTGTTGTTTTTTTAAGGATTCTGCTTTTAATAATCGTATCAACCTCTGTTGCTTCTAAGTGAATTTTCTCCACAAAACGGTCAGTTACTTTAACCAAACTTGCTTTAGAAATATTAGCGTTAGAAATCACATCGTCTAATTTTTCTTGTGCAATAGCAATAGTCCAAACTTTACCGCCTAATGTATTTAATGCTTCAGATACTCCTTCTAAATCAAGTAAGGTAATTTTACGCTGATTGATGGCTTCCGAAGTTTCATCAAACATAAATACAAGAGATGTATCGGATTTGATTTGAATATATGATTTCAGTTCTCGTGCTAAATCAGCAGGAGAAAATACATCAATAGCAGAACGTACAGAAACCAATAATTGATCGTATTCTTTTTCAGAAAGACCAGATTTGATGTGAATGTCTTTACAAGCTGTAAAATACGTACGCATATTGCCTTTAAGTTCTGTCCAATCTTTACCCAAAACTTCTTTTACATAAGAAAAAATATCAGTCTTCCCTGCCGCAATCATCGAGTTGAATAGCATATATCCGTATTCATCTTGTGGTAAGTGGATAGACTTTAAAAAGTTTTTGAATAAGGTATAGCTGAATCCTTTTGAGGTATCTTGTTTTGCAATATCTAAAAAGACAACCAAGTTTTGGTAACGATCTAATTTCGCAATCTTATTTTTGAAGAACATTTCATCTTCAATCCCCGTAAAACGATTTAATAATCGTTCACGCGAAGGTGTACCGTTAATGTTTTGATTGGCCAATAAATACCCAATCATTTTAGCGAAATATGATTTTCCTGATCCATAGAAACCAGAAATCCAAACACCAGTTTCTACGGCATTGGAAGTAAATTTATCCAAGAATTGCTCAAAATCTTTCGCTAAACCATCGGTTACGATATAGTCTTCAATCTCTTTTTGAATTTCGTTTTCTGAAATATCTTCAATATTGATTACATTCTTAATATCTACGTTTAAGTCTATAGATAGTAAATCTTTTATTTTCATATGCAATGGCCTATATAATTTTGCATCTGTATTCGGATGCAATTCTTGTATTTAAATATTCTAATTGGTTGTTTTGATTGTATTCTGCTGGATATAAAAATACAGCAGGTAAAGCAGCATCCATAATGGTTTTACTTTCCATTAAAGATAACATATCAAAGTGTGTCGCATAGATAACCCCTGTATTGATAATAACAGGAATTTTTTTATCCTGGAATACTTGCTCAACTTTATCTATAATCAAGTGAAACAAGTCTGGTTGTGCCTCTAAGTCATTCTTGAATATACGATCCAACGAAGCTTGTAGATGTTCTAAATAGAACTCAACATCTTCTCTGTTATTCTCCACAAATTCCACCAAAATTTGGTTCAAATCAATGATTTGATATTTTGATGCTTCTAATTGATGTAACTCTGAAATAAAATTAATTTCTTCTGAAGGCTTACAAACCAATAAAATAGAGTTTCCCCCATTTGCTTGTAATTTAATTTCAGAATCATTAGACGACACTAAGCGTTCTAATTCTAAAATTGCATTATGAGGATTTAAGTGTTTCATAAAGTTTATCGTAGTTAATCATTGGTTTTATTTTTAAATTATCTCCGTTGTATTGTACCTCTACATAACGGATCAGTTGTTTTTCCAACACTTTTTGAAGGAAAAACTCGTTTTCATAAAATGAATATTTAATCCATTCGGAATGAATCTTATTCGAATTTTCTTCTGTTATAGACAAAAAATAAACGAATACAAGAAATTCTTCAGATGATAGATTCTTATAAACTATTTCCTTCTTCTGCGCTCCAGATAAAAGCCCAAATTTCTTTAAAAGCGTTAAATATTTAGAAGCAGTTGTCGTGATTGTAGATTCGGACCAACTTGCTAGTGTTTCATTAGTTTTTTGAAGATCTTTTAAACAAACTTCAACCTCTTCCTTTTTGATGATTCTTCTCCCAGAATAATAAACAGGAAAGAAAATATTTTCGTTTAAATAATTGAATAAATCATTGTTGAATGCGAATAGTAGAAACAAAAAATACAAATTCTCGTTGATACTCTTTTCTTTTAAAAATGGTAAAAACAAATGATTGATATCCACCTTTTCAGAAACAAATGATTCTTGAATCGCTTTTTTGAAACGATTCACTGCTTTTAAGGTTCTAATGTCTGAATATTCTAAATGGCTTTTCCCTTGATTATCAGAATCCATCAAAAAAGTTTTGATTAATTCCAGTTCCGGCAAGCCTCCTAATATATTTATATTTGAATTGATGTTCATTACTCGTTTTGTGTAATGGGTAAATATAGGATTTTAATGTTAAAAATGAAACTAGAAAATCTCAATCTATTTATATCAATAATTACAATTATTAATAAAAAAGTAACCTAAGTAACCAAATATCGGCAAAAACATTTTTTTGTTTTTTGAGTTTCTGAAAAAACTGTTTCAAACGAAGAATAGAATGCAATAAGGAGAACCAATGGTTCTCCTTTGCTTTGATATTAGCTTATGTTTCTAGAATTTTATTTTGAGGAATTTACAATTTTTTCTTTTGGTCAAATTTGGTTACTTTCCTTACTCGGTGAAATAAGGTGTATATTTGAGTATTACAATGAAATTTTAACGTTTTTTGAGTACTTAAAAAGTAAGGAAAAGTAAGGGGATTTTTGCACTTAGTATTGAGATTTTTGATGTTAGATTTTAGACTTATTTGTTTTATAATGTTCATTTTGGCTTGATCCAAAACGAACCAAAAGATCAAGGCTTCAATTCTCGACGGTCAATCTTCATTTCGCTTCACTAAAATGTTTAAATCACTCCTTTCAGTCGGTAAACATTTTCACGTTTCACTTAATGGATTGACACTCGTCTGCGAATTGTTATGCCAATTTTAATTTATTTCTACCCTAACTCTTTGTTCATTTTTTGTACTTGATCATATTCTAATTCTTTGACTGCATAGACATACGAACCATTTTTTGAAATTCTCATAAAACCGTGTTTCTTTAATGCTTTACCCAATTGGTTTACTGTACCGCTATTGATATTGATGTTACTGAAAAAAGCTAACCTTGTGGCTATTTGAGTTGTGTTTAAAAAGGCATTGGCTGTTTCTTTATCTGCTTTCTCGAACCAAGTTAATAGCAATTCTTCTTCTGGTGATTTGATTTGGTATTGCTCGTTGTTTTGGTTGATATTTTTAATTTCTTCATTATTGAACCAATATCTGAATCCTTCATCTATTAGATACAATGCTTGTTTGTAACAGTTATCGAGGTTTACATTGTGATGGTATTCGATGTATTCTACTTCGAAACATAGGAAACGACGAGAACCTGTGGTATCATTTAGGAATTGTGCTGTATTTACCGAACCTGCAAATGAAGCTCTACGAGGTAATGTTTCGTTGTTGTGTCCGTACGCTTTTCTCATTCTGATATGGGATTTTGTAATGATTTCTTTTAATGATCCTATTTCAGTTTTGTTTAGGTTTTCTAACTCGTCTAAGTTAATCAACATACATTCTGCCAAATGGATTAAGGTGTCTTTGTTGTTGGGATTGATTGTTCCAGAAAACAAATAATCCTTTAATGGTTTTGGTACTAATTTTTCCATCCAGGTTGTTTTTCCTATTCCTTGTTTCCCACTGAATACAATTACTGTTTGA
The DNA here is from genome assembly GCF_002431085.1 of Empedobacter sp. UBA5924. Taxonomy (NCBI): domain Bacteria; kingdom Pseudomonadati; phylum Bacteroidota; class Flavobacteriia; order Flavobacteriales; family Weeksellaceae; genus Empedobacter; species Empedobacter sp. UBA5924. Next base: position 9,874 of record NZ_DJDM01000054.1, on the reverse strand, counting down.
TTGACTACTTTTTCGTTTGTTACACAAGCTACCATTGCCACAAACCATTTTTTAAAACACTCTAACCATAATTCTTGATTGGTAGTTGTTATGGTGTTAGCTAATTCGGTGATGTAATCGACTTCTTGATTTATCTCTGGTAAGGTTGAAAAATAATCTTTGAATGGATCGAATTGTTCTACATAATCGGACATCAATAAATAGCGTAAACCTTGAATACTGCATTTGACTTTTGCTTTTAATACTTCACGTAATATGGAGTTTTCTACAAAATCGGTAATTGGTTTATACATTTGGTTACGAACCTTTTTGTATTCTAACTTTCCTGTTACTATGTTGTACCTAAAGTTGTACCTTTTGTTTAGGAACATTTCCAGTCGTTCTATGGCAGCAGGTTTTTCTTCGTCATCATCTATTTCTTCCTCGTTTGTTGTACTACTTTTCGGTTTTGTAGTTTCCTTTGTTTTAGGACTTTTATACTCTCTATCTGTGGCAAATTCGTGTGTATTGTTGTACGCACTTTTGACTGCATTCATTACTTCGATTTCGTTGTAATTGTAATCGGATAAAATGAATCCTAAGGCTTCTGCATAACCAACACCTTTTCGATTTAAGTTACACGCTAATTGATGTACAAAGTTATTTCGGTTTCCTTCGACGTAATCCATTTTCTGTTTTGTGAATCTGACACAATGTTCAATGAGCGTATTCGTATCTGGTGTAAATGGGTTTTGATACGTTTCTGTAAAACTATTCTGTGTATGGTTTCGATGTGTTTCATTGGAATGAGATTGGTTAGTCACTTGATTAGATTCTTCGACAGGCTCAGAATGACAGTTGTATACTTCTGCGTTTGGGTTGAAATAGATTTCAGGATCATAGGAATAAAAACATAAGCGCGTGATGTCTTTTCCGGATTTATCGATTTCGATTTCTAACTCTTTTTCGTAAAATTCTTTGATAATGTTGTACGTGTTTTTGTGTTCGTCTTGATTGGTTGAAACCTTCACAAATAGCTTTAATCCGTTGTTTGATGGACTGATAAATGCAACAAATGTTGTACTTAATTCTGTCGCTTTTTGTTTGATTTCTGCTAACTTATTTTTCTCAACTTTATCAATATCCAGTACGATTAGTTGATTGTAATTTTGGAGGTAGTCTAATTTTCTACCTCCCTTGAATGTTGCACTTGGTGTAAAAGCAAGTAATGATTTCTTTGCTTTTTCGTAAGGTTCCATTTTTCCTTGTTCTAAGGATTTACGCAAATACAAAATTTGACTTTTGTATGTTCCTTCTTTGATTTCTGTTACGATTTGCTCAACTGGTATGGTGTTGATGACTTCGTTGAAGTTTTGGAATAAGGTGAATTTCATATTTTGTTGTATTATGTATTATGTAAAAAGTAAAATGAATTGTTCTTTACTTTCATTTTTGTCTTGACACAAAAACGAAACAAAAAAATCAAGGCTTCAATTCTCGACGGTCAATCATCATTTCGTTTCACTAAAATGTTTAAATCACTCCCGATGGTCGGTAAACATTTTTGCGCTTCTCTCAATGGATTGACGCTCGTCTGCGAATTGTAATGCCAATTTGATTTAGATGCCGATACTCTAATTTTTAGCGTTTGTTAGAGAATGATTTGTTGTAATGTTCGTTCAATAACTTTTCGACGTCAGACATTTTGTAGTAGATTTTGTTTCCTACTTGACAGAATGAAACCTTTCCTTCATCTCTCCACGTTTGAGCTGTACGTTTTGAGATTTTCATTAGCATTAGAAACTCTTGGTTGTCCATAAATGTTTCTTGTTTAGCAGCTAATGCTTTGTTTAATTTTTTAGTGATTTCTTCTAATTGGAATACGATCGCATCGTATTGTTCCTTTGTTAAAATGATTGCTTCCATTTTCTGAATTATTTAAGATTATGGAACAAATGAAGTACAGAAAAAAAAGTCGCCAGGTCTTAAGTTGGTCTTATAAGACCAAAATAATTTTGAAACTAACTGTTTATCTATGATTGGTTAAAGACTTGCTATTTTTTGAATAAGACCTTTTTGAGCAAAAAAAATCCTAACTGAGTAAGTTAGGATTGAATGCTTTAAAGCAATTTATCTATATCTATTCGCTTATTTACATTTGGTCGTTTATCTTCTCGTGATGGAGTTAAAATTGTTCGAACGGTTTTTAGGCTTAATTCGTTTCCATCTTTATCAACAAAATTGGACACAATTACTTTTGAGATATCATTGAGATTTCCATCTAAAAATGGTTTTCCATCTACAAAAAGTTCTCTGGACATTTGATAAAATATATCAACCAGTTGATTGACATTTCCATTGAATTGTAATTTGTTGTAATTGCATTTTTCTTCTTTAACTACTTGCAATTCTTCCTTTAATCTTCTAATTTGTTGTAAATGTTCAATTTTCTTGTTGCATTGCTCTGAATATTCTGGAAGCTTTGGATTGATAAAATGAATGTTAGCTTGTTCGTATTCGTATTTCTCATTAGTTAAGAAAAAGATTTGATCGCAATAATCTTCCATCTGTTCCAAATTTTTCTGCGTTTTATAAAAAGAAAAATATCGTTCTTCTGAATCTGCATTGATGTATCTCGGTGCAGGTCTTTCTTCGTCTTTAATCTCTATTGGTTTATATAAACCTAATCGAATTATTTCTGTTGAAGTATAAATTTTCATTAAACGAGTTTTATTTCTTCCTTTTTCAAACAGAAATTCATTTACTGAAACTAACTTTTCAAACTTATTAATCCAATGTAGCTTATCTTTTGCATATAAAAGTTGATGTTTGATAAAATCAGCAATTTCAGAATGAGAAATCTCAAATATTTTGTCAATTAATGCTTGACAATACCCGTCATTTGTAAGAGGTTCTTCCTCTATAATATCAAATTCTTCTGACTTTACATTGTGTAAAGCAACTTGTGTAAACTCTTTGAATTGTACAGTTTCTTTTATCAAATACTTCATCATAAATTAAGTTTTAGCAATTAACCTTTTATAGTGTAATTTGATGTAAATTAAAACTTTAAAAAGACAAAAGGTGTCGCTGGAGAGATTATTTGCTTTCTTATTTTATATATTGCTCTACTGCTTTATCTAATTCGTCGTTTACGATTTTTGCATAGATTTGAGTTGTTCCAATATCTGAGTGATCTAACAATTTTGAAACGTACTCAATACGCATTCCGTTAGCTAAAGCTTGGGTTGCAAATGTATGTCGGCTTAAATGGAATGATAACGAGAATGGAAATTCTAATTCTTTACCGATTCTACGCAATTTCTGACCACATAAAGTATTTTTGGCAGCTATTACTTTTAGTTGGTATTCATTGGATTGGTCAAAGAAATTAGCTTCTGAAATGATTGGAAATATAAAATCATCTGATTCGGAAGTTTCTTTCTTGTATTTGTTTAAAATCTCTAAAGCCGATTGACCTACTTTGAATTGATGTGAACGATGTGTTTTTCGGATATCTAAGCTTATTCTTTGTTCTGCTTCGTTGTAGTTTTTCCATTGTAACGTAACGACATCACCAAAACGTAATCCACCTGCATAACAACTAAAAATAAACATATCTCGGAAAAATACATCGGTTTGAATATGTGGGATTTTATAATTTTTAAGCTGCTCGATTTGTTCTTTATTTAAAAACTGTCTTTTTCCTTTTTCTCGTTTGATTTTTACACTGGCAAATGGATAGGTTTGCAATGTGATGATTTCTTCTCGGATGGCATCTTTAAACATTATCGCTAAAATATTTAAGGCAAAATGCATTGTTGTTGAGCCATTCTTTAAACGATTGCTCATATAATTGATGTAGTCATTTAAAACGGTAACCGTAATATCCTCAAAGTAGATTTCGTTTGTGCCTAAAAACTTCTCGAACTTTTGAATGTTCATTTTATAAGCTCTGTAGGTTTGTGGCGATACATTGTTCTTGATGCGCTCACAACGTTCGTAAGCGTATTCGAAGAAGTTCTTAATATCTTTTCCTTTGATGGCTTCTTTTAATCGCTTAGCGGAGATATTTCCACGTTTACGTTCGTTATCGGCAACCATCGCTTCTGCATCTGCTATCTTCTGAGCTAAGAAAGCATTCATTCTCGTTGAATTGGGATAATTGCGTTTTACTTTTTGTTTGATATCATCCCATTCGTTTTCTTTCAACTTTACTCCAGTTGCTATAAATTTTGTTTTACGATCCTTGATTAACCGGATATACAATGGACTGTGCCCTGTTTTATCTTCTTGGTTGGTGCGAAGTACTAATTTGATTGAAGCCATTGGATTTTGAATTATGGTTTAAAAATCTATTTTTATAAACGAATGCAATCAAGTGAATTTTTTTTGTAACTTGCTGATGCAAACGAATGTAACGTGATTCTAAGGTACAACAATTGGTACAACAAATCAAGGATTTCAATGCGTTAGAGTACTTCAAATTGAAACTTTAACATTCTATAAAACCTTATAAATAGGCAATTTAGAGAAAAATAGTATTGTCATATTATGTTTTCAGATAATTCAACTATATCCGAATCTAAAATTTGATTAATCATTTCACTATTCAAAACAAATCCATTCAACGAAATCGCATTTTCTTCGATTTGAACCGCATCTTTCATCGCATCTTTTACTTTCATTTCGATCAACGCATTCGATTTAAAAACCTTCCCTTCTACTTCTAAATTTGCAGCATTAGAAACCGCAACTTCTTCTTTGCATCAGCAGCCAATTCTGCATTACTTTCTGAACCTTTGTATTCATTACAACTTACGATAGAAGCAACTATAAAAAGTGCTAAAATAATTTTTCTCATGATGATGTTTTTTATGTTTGATTTTAAAATTACTTTCATCATTTCTCAATCATTCACTAAAATCCTTTTCTTTTACTTGTTTATTATTTTACAAATACAAAATATTGATAATCATTTATTTAATTTTATTTTACAAAAATTTATCTCCAAATAATTTTCAGAAATTCAAAAGATTAAGGAGGTTTGTAAAAGATTTAATTTACTTTTAACTGATTTGTTAATTATTGAAAAGAAAAAATGAAAGTGATTAAGCCAATTTTCCTAAACTTATTACTAAGTTCTGTTGTTTTTGGACAACGATCAGAACAACCAAAATCTGAAACATATCCAAAAAACATCTTCCAAAATCCTTTAGAAATTACCAATTATTTAGCTGGTAATTTTGGAGAATTACGTGCCAATCATTTCCACGCTGGGCTTGATATCAAAACTCAACAACGAGAAGGTCTGAAAGTAAAAGCGGTTGGAGACGGTTACATTTCTCGCATTAATATTTCGCCAACAGGTTATGGAAATGCACTTTATATCGATCACCCAAACGGATATACTTCTGTTTATGCCCATTTGAGAGAATTTACGCCCGAATTGCAAGAATATGTGCGCAAACAACAATATGCAAACGAAACGTTTAAGATAGAATTGCATCCAAAACCAAACGAACTTCCTGTAAAAATGGGCGATTTGATTGCTCTTTCTGGAAATTCTGGAGGTTCTGGAGGTCCACATTTACATTTCGAAATTCGTGATACCAAAACAGAAGAACCAATTAATCCTTTTTACTTCGGTTTTGATTTACCTGATACTCGAAAACCATCTATTTTAGGCCTATATGCTTATCCAATTTATGGCGATGTGAATCAAAAAACCAATCGTGTTGTTGTGGTAAATGGAGGTACAATTTCTGCCTCTGGCGCAATAGGTTTTGGTGTAAAAGCCTATGACAAACACAATGGAGCAGAAAATAACAATGGAGTTCATCAAATTAATATTTATGTGAATGATGAACCGATTTATACGTTTACTTCTAATCGTTTTTCGTTTGATGAAGCTCGAGCTATAAATACAGTTTGCGATTATGGCGATATTCAGAAAAATAATAGTTGGGTGTATCAAGGATTTGTGAAAGATGGGAATCCTGTCAGAATGTATTCAAATCTAAAAAACAATGGAATTTTAGAGCTTGAAGAAGGAAAATCGTACAAAGTAAAAATTGACGTTTCTGATTATGCAGGAAATTTATCTTCGCAATCTTTTACAGTTAATGGAAAAGCATTTGTAGATTCTGCAAAACTTACTGAAACAAATCCAATGTTGTGGAACAAAGAAAATCATTTCAAATCTGATGGAATCGAAATATTTTTCCCTAAAAATATTTTTTATGAAGATTTTGATTTAGCTTATAAATTCTCGAATGGTAAACATTGGGTGGGCGATTATTATATACCAGTTCATCAAACTTACACGTTAGCAATAGAACCGACTACTGACATTCCAACAGCGCAATTGGACAAAGCTGTTATTGTACGCGAATATCAAAAAAGAGGTGCTTGGAAAAAAGATTATTTAACAACAGAGCTCAAAAATGGAAAGCTTGTTGCAAATCCAAAAGATTTTGGTGTTTTTTCTATTTTAATTGACAATACTAAACCGACAATTACTCCGTTAAATATCAAATCAGATAGTCAATTTACTCAAGCTAATGCTATTATCAAATTTACAATTGATGATGCACAATCTGGGATAAAAGATTATAAAGCTTATATCGATGGTAAGTGGGTTTTAGCCGAATATGATCAAAAAATTAAACGATTATCAATTAATTTGAACAAAGAACAGATTTCGGTTGGCAACCATCAATTAGAATTAAACGTGAAAGATGAAAAAAACAACACAGCAACATACTCTACAACATTCAAAAAGATTTCTTAGTACCATAAGTTTATCTCTTTTGGGTGGAATTTTATTTGCTCAAACTGCGCAAATTAATGGTAAAGTTGTCGACGAAAATAGAATTCCAATTAGTGAAGCTGAGATTATTGTCAACGATCAATCTTATTTTACAGATCAAAATGGTAATTTCAAAATTGATATTCCATCAAATTCTTCCGTTACCGTAACTTTTAACAACAATGGTTATCATTCGTTTGCACAAACTTTTACGCTAAAAGATAAAAACAAGAAAGAGATTTTTGTTCAATTAGTTCCTGATCAAACCAATGCAATCGAATTAGGTGAAGCAACTATTTCTTTTCAATCCAATAAAAATAAACCTTTGCAAAGTACCGTTTTGAGTGCTGCGCAAATGCAACAAGGACCAAGTTTGACTGGCGGAGTTGCCGATTTATTGAAAACATTGCCTTTCGTAAATTCGAATACAGAATTAAGTTCGCAATATATGGTTCGCGGAGGAAATTATGACGAAAATTTAATTTACGTTAACGGAATCGAAGTTTATAAACCTCAATTGATTCGTTCTGGCGAACAAGAAGGTTTAGGTTTTGTAAATCCTGCGATGACGCAATTTATCAACTTTTCTGCTGGTGGTTGGGAAGCAAAATACGGCGACAAAATGTCTTCTGTTTTAGATGTTACCTACAAACGCCCAACAAAATTTGAAGGACAATTAGAAGCAAGTTTAATGGGCGGAAGTTTGACATTAGGCGGAGGTTCTAAAGACAAAAAACTTTCGGCAATTGTTGGAGCGCGCTATCAAAACAGAAATTTAGTGTTGAATACCTTAAAAGGTGATACCAATTTCAATCCCGAATATTACGATGTACAAGCCAATATCAATTATAAATTAAATGATAAATGGAATGTTGCATTTTTGGGGACAATGTCACGTTCGCGCTACGAAATGTTTCCTGTAAAACGTGATACGTACATCAACACAATGGATACTCCGTTGTTGCTAACTGTTTTTTATGACGGAAAAGAGGATGATAAATTTGCGACAGAAACAGGAAGTTTATCATTTACATATCAACCAAATTCTAAAGTAGATTTAGGGTTAGACCTTTTTGCTTATCATTCGAAAGAGCGCGAATATTTTGATATTCAAGGTTCTTATTTCATTTCCGAAGTAGACGAAAAAGGCCATGCTACTTCTACGAATGATGTTGGTTCGCAAATCGATCATGCACGAAATAATTTTGATGCGTTGGTTGCTGGAATTCAACACAAAGGAAAATATAAAATCAATGGAAACAATGATATTGAGTGGGGTGCAAAATTTCAACAAGAAGATATTCGTGATTTATTAGGTGAATGGCAAGCAATCGATTCGACAGGATATGTTGTGAATCCAAATCCAGGAAATGGTTTGAATTTAAGTTATTATGTGAATTCTAAAAATAATTTAAAAACCAATCGTATTTCAGGTTACGCACAATATACAAGCAAATTTATGTGGAATGATGCGAAAGTAATGTTCAACGCTGGTGTACGTGCAGCTTATTGGGATTTTAACGAAGAAACAACTGTTTCGCCTCGTGCTCAAATCGCTGTTAAACCAGATTGGGAAAGCGATATGTTGTTCCGTTTTTCGACAGGTATTTATTATCAACCTCCCTTCTATCGCGAAATTCGTCGTTTAGATGGTTCTTTGAATAACAAAGTAAAATCGCAACAATCAATTCATTTTATATTTGGAAACGATTACGAATTCAAATGGATGGATCGTCCGTTCAAATTAACAACTGAGGTTTATTACAAAATCTTAAATGATTTGAATCCGTATTATGTAGACAATGTGAGAATTCGTTATACGGCAGATAACAACTCCAAAGGTTATGCGTATGGACTTGATATGCGTTTATTTGGGCAGTTTGTTCCTGGTATAGATTCTTGGTTCTCGGCTTCGTATGCGCGAGCTTATCAAAATATTGATGACAGAGGAAATATTCCATTACCAACAGATCCTCGTTTCAAATTATCTGCATTTTTCCAAGATTATATGGAGTTTTTACCATCTTTCAAAGTGAATGTAAATTTGATTTATGCTTCTGGTTTACCAAACGGAGCACCACAATTTGCAGATCCTTACCAATACCAAACAACGTTGACAGATTACAAACGTGTTGACATTGGTTTTGTGAAAGAATTGATCAATCAAAAAGAATTGAAACCATCAAAAGGAACATTCTGGAGTAATTTCAAAGAAATTTCGATTGGTGTAGATGTTTTCAATGTGTTTGATATTAAAAACGAAATCAGTAATTCATGGATTCGCGACGTAAATTCGAGTGCAGTTTACACAATGCCAAATTATTTGACAGGACGTTTCTTGAATGGAAAGATTAATTTTAAGTTTTAAAACTATTCAAAATTAATATTAGGATAAATTAATTCTTATTAATAATGGATTTTCAAAAATATATCGGTTACATCATCATTCCAATTATATTTATTTTTTCAATTTCACCTATTTTTTTCATGAACAAGAAAATAGGTAAAATAAAATATTTAAAGACTTATAGTTTTATATTTTGGTTATTTTCATTTTTACTATTTTTCATATCATTAAATGAAATCTTTGAAAATCAAAACTTAAAAGGTTTTACTTTTTTCAATTTTTATAAAACTTTAGAATATTATTTTTTATGGATTTTACTTCCATTTTGGATATTTCCAATTTCAATTATATCAGGAATACTAACTCCATTTATTTTATATTTAAAAAGTAAGAATAATAAAAGAAACAAAGTATACTAACCCGTTGTGCATTTTAAATAATTTGAGTTTTTAGCTTATTAATATTTCGATTAAAGTATGTTTT
>NZ_DJDM01000054.1:0-215 GCF_002431085.1 Empedobacter sp. UBA5924 | reverse complement strand
CATAGTTGAGAAAATAAAGTTTCAATTCTTTTTCTATACTTTTTGAATGGATAAAACTGAGGTTTGTAATCTTTTTGATTGGATCTTTTCGATGTTTCTAATCGTATATTAGCTTCATTAAATAAGTCAATTTGAATTGTTTGTGACAAATAACCTTTATCCCCAAGTAGCACACAATCTTACAGTTGAGATTTTATATCTTTCAAAAAATGAAT